>JBDTEB010000221.1:0-2730 GCA_039922795.1 Chitinophagaceae bacterium | reverse complement strand
CTCATCTCCCAAAGACATTACAACGCATCTTCATTCGACGAAACAAATGACGGTGTTCGAAGGTTTCTTTGATTTCCTTTCTTTCACTGCCACGCTTCCAACCAATGATCAAAAGTCAACTGATTTTATGGTCTTAAACTCTCTATCATTTTTTGATAAATGCCTGCCTCTAACGGTCAGATACGACAAAATCAATTTGTATCTGGACCGCGATAAGGCCGGACATAATTGCAGTCAACGGGCCCAGGCACTCAGCCAAAAGTTTGTCGACAAAAGCCATCTATATAAGGGTTACAAGGATGTGAATGACTGGACCATGCATATGGGAAAGAGAGCCCATAAGATAACAGGACATCTTTAAACAGTGTGCCGTAGTGAACCAAGATCGTCGTCAAGTCCCCGGCCGAGAACCATCTGACTTTGTAAAATAAAAATGAGTATGGAAGGCAAATTGCGCCAGACCATCCAAAGGAAAGATTGCCACGTTCCTGCAATCGGCAAGATGAACGGTTGTTTAACAACCGGATCTTGCCCGCCCATCACTCGGAACTCGTTGGCGGGAACTCTTGCAGAGAAAAGAATGAATTTGAAAATACAAATAAGAACAAATGGAGCCTCAGAAAAACGGCAGAGCCCGGTTCATCGGACTGCGTCTAACGATGGAGGAATATAGCAAATTAGAGAAGGGATGGAAGGCCAGCACCTGCAGAAAACTGAGTGATTATATACGAAAGATCCTTTTTAATAAACCAATTGTAACCCGTTATAGAGATCAATCAATGGATGACTTAATGACAGAAATGATTGAGTTAAAAACGGAGTTAGGTCGCGTCGGAAACAATTTCAATCAGGCAGTAAGGAGGTTAAATGGCATCGATAAAATCGGTGAAATCAGAACCTGGCTTATTACTTATGAAGATGATAAAAACAGGCTGTTGCAGGGAGTTGAAAACATTAAAACACACGTCCAAAAAGTTGCTGAAAAATGGTTGCAATAATTAAAACAGGACAGTCTATTCGCAGGATTTTGAACTACAATGAGCTCAAGGTAAAGACAGGCGTTGCAGAATGTTTGGGCGCTTTAAATTATCCTATTGACGCAAACAAAATGAGGTTTTCAACTAAGCTGAATCGGTTTACAAAGCAGATCGAACTCAATCAAAATGTAAAGAGAAACAGCGTGCATATTTCGCTAAATTTTGATGTGTCTGAAGGAGGTTTGAAACAGGAAAAATTGCTTGCTATTGCAGAAGACTACATGCATAAAATTGGCTTTGGAAAACAACCTTACCTCGTCTATGAGCACTTCGATGCAGGGCATCCCCACATCCACATTGTAACCACAAATATCGAAGCTGATGGGAAGAGGATTGATCTTCATCACCTCGGTATTCGAAAGTCCGAACCAGCCCGGAAGGCTATTGAAAAAGAATTTAATCTGGTCGAGGCAGAGGCCCAAAAAAAGCGAAAGATATTTCAATTGAAACCAGTCGCTTTGGGTAAAGTGACTTATGGAAAATCACAGACAAAGATGGCCATTCAAAATGTTTTGGAAGCTGTCGTTGGCCAGTACAAATACACCAGCTTGAGCGAGCTAAACGCCGTGCTGAAGCAGTATAACGTCGTTGCTGAACATGGTTCTGAGGACTCAAGGGTCAATAAACATGGTGGCCTCTTGTACCGGGTATTGGATGGTGAAGGAAAACCGATTGGCGTCCCGGTCAAAGCAAGCCTTTTCTATAGCAAACCAACGTTGAAAAACCTGGAACAGCAGTTCAAGGAAAATGAAGCAAGGAGAACGCCATATCAGGGCCGGCTGAAAAATGCTATAGACAAAGCATTTCTAGGCAAATCTGTTTCGCTGGCGCAGCTGGTCAGTCAGCTCGAAAAGCAGGGAATCTATACGGTATTGCGGTTGAGCGAATCCGGGTTAGTATATGGCATCACCTATGTCGATCATCAAATAAAAACGGTATTCAACGGAAGCGATCTCGGAAAACAGTACAGCGCCAAGGGCATTCAGGATCGTTGTGTATCACACTCGGATTTTCCGCAAACAGGAATCAAACCAAATCTATCAGAGAAGCAATCAAGGCTGTCACATGCCGCCGACAAAGAAGCCGATTCTTTAACTGGTGAAGAGAAACCATTTCCAGGAATACTTGACTCCTTGCTACAAGCAGAGCAAACACATGATTCAGTGCCAGGCCAGCTTATGAAAAAGAAAAAGAAAAAACGCAACATTAAAAACGCTCGGTAAACCTTAATAGCCACATTTATGCAGACAGGTGAAAATGAGCAGGGGTTGCGAAAGATTCTTGATATGACCAGGCTAATCAGCCTCGTCATACTGATCATACATTTTTATTATTTCTGTTATACAGCGTTCCATAAATGGGGATTAACCAGCGGCATCAGTGACCGCCTGCTGCAAAATATCCAGTCTGCCGGTTTATTCACCCACTTTCATAAATCAAAAATTATCGCTCTCGGATTTCTAGCTATCTCGTTACTAGGAGCTAAAGGGCGAAAGGATCAAAAGCTCCATTATCAAACCGCTTTTGGCTATCTGATTACAGGCTTGCTGATTTACTTTTGCAGCTATCTGAGTCTTTCCTTGACACTTACTGGAACGCAAGGTGCTCTTGTCTATATCAGCATTACTAGCACAGGTTATTTGCTCATGTTATCCGGTGGCACATTGCTGTCCCGGATCATCAGGAGCGCACT
>JBDTEB010000220.1:0-6448 GCA_039922795.1 Chitinophagaceae bacterium | reverse complement strand
TCTGCATATCAATAATGTAAACCTGCGAATGAACGAAGTGATGAAGGTGATGGCTATCGTGACCTGTCTGCTTGCACCCGCCACCGTGATTGGTGGAATATTTGGAATGAACTTCGACAAGATTCCGTATCTGCATAACCAATATGGCTTTTTTATTGCAGTAGGATTAATGGTTGTTATCCCCATCTGGATGCTAGCCGGATTTAAGAAAAAAGGCTGGTTTTAATTTTAAATTTTTAAACTATGAAACATTTTCTCCTTGTTTGCCTGTTTGTGGCTTCTTTTTCTTTTGCATTTCCACAGCGGGCAGTTTCGCTGTTTAATGGAAAAGACCTTACCGGCTGGAATATTCATGGCACCGAAAAATGGTATGTTGAAAACGGTGAAATGATTTGCGAAAGTGGTCCCGACAAAAAATATGGATACCTGTCCACAGCAAAGCCGTATAAAAATTTTACGTTGACTCTTCAGTTTAAACAGGAGGCTAATGGAAACAGCGGTGTTTTCATTCGGTCCGGAATAGATGGTGTCAAGATCAGTGGTTGGCAGGTGGAGGTGGCTCCTCTGAATAATCATACCGGGGGCATTTATGAATCCTATGGCCGTGGCTGGTTGATCCAGCCAAAACCGGAAGATGAGAAATACCTTAAACAGGGCGAATGGAACACGATGAAGATCACTGCAAACGGTGATGTGATCACAACCTGGCTAAACGGTCACCAGATGGTAACTTTTAAAGATGAGAAGATAGGGAAAGGAGAGGGGTTTATTGCGCTGCAAATCCATGATGGCGGGGGTATAAAAGTTCGCTGGAAAAACATCAAAATAGTAGAGATGAAATAAGTATTTCATTTGCCTCTCCCCGCTTGACTTTCTATGATGTTTTATCGCACAGGAGCTTTTTTATAGATTGGAACAGTGCTGCAAGGCTCTCCATACATGAGGCTTTTCACTACGGGCAATAGTATTCTGGTAATTTCCAGGTAGGCAAATTCCCCAACTGGCAAATCGCCACAGCCCTTAACCACCACTCGTTTCTCGCGAAAGTCTTCAGGGTTTATTTTTCCAAGTTCTCTAAGGAAAATGGTTTGATGCAAAACTTCCTTATTTCCAAAAACGATGTCTTTTGCGAATGGTTGCAGGTAAGACGCAACGAGCATATAGGCCCACATCGGAATTATAGCATCCGCAGAACAGATAACGGAAACAAGCTTGTTCTGGTAGCAGGAAAAATCGCCTCCCTTCATCGCTTCCCTGAAATCTTTCTCCTTAAGTATCAGTCCCATGAAAAGATAATCTTTCATATCAAATTCGGCTATCTCTCCCTGTGGAGAATAATCTTCAAGGTTAAGTTCCTGCAGTCCACTTTCACTCACCCTGTTTACAATCACCTCACTCATATCAAAGATTTTAATAATTACAAAGGTATATTACAAAAGTTCTGCGTTCCCCTGTTTAGCGAATCCTAAACAAAAAAAGCAGGTCCGGGGAACCTGCTTTTTTCTAATTATCTTTTCCCATTACAGAATTTTACTTCTCTGATCTTTTACATCGGCAGCTTTTTTAAGCGCTTCGAGTGATCTGAAACCACTCATAGATTTCAATTGAGCCATTGTGCTCTGACGTTGCTGTTCAATGTTGATGCCCAGGTTGGCTTTGGCACTGAGATTTTCTCTCTTTATCACAAAGACGCCACCGTTGCCGGCAATAGGTGCAGACATTTTTGCCTGCGCTTCCTTATTAAAAGAATATCCGATCACTTTTGGTTCCTGCCCGATATTCGGAATTACAGGCGAGGCGAAACTGATGCTGTCTGCTCTCAACACCTGGCCACCTACTGCTGTTGCCACAGCCTGGAGTGTGTTTGCATTGCCGATCTTCCTGATCAGTTCGTCCGCTTTTTTCTGGTTACGAACAATAAATTCTGCCTGCGGCCGGGCTTTTGCGGCATTCATTGTACCTTCTTCGTTAATATCTACCACTTCTGCCACAATATATTTGTCACCCATGTCATAAGGCTCAGAAACTTCTCCCTTATCCGCACTATATATCCACTTTACCAATTGCCTGCTGCTTCCAAGGGCAGGGATCATATTGTCGACCGGCTTTATGTCCGAAGCAGTAAGTTTCGCGTATTTGTTCTTTATTATATTTTCATCGAATGCTTTGGCTGAGCGACTCTCACCAGCAAACTGGTTCGCCATACCCGATGCCGTATTCTGCGTTTCCTGGCTGGCTACAATGGCTTTCGACATATAAGCAATCTTGTAAGCTTCCTCAAAATTCTTCTGACTGATCACTTCCATATAGTGGTAGCCGAAAAGTGTTTTCACTACTTTTTTCTGACCGGGTGAACCGTAAAAGGCAAACTCGGCGAACTCTTTGGCCAGCGTACTGAATTGCTGTGAACTCATTTCGTACTCGCCACCGTTTTCCTTGCTTCCCTGATCATCACTAAACTGTTTTGCAAGCTGCGCAAAGTCTGATCCGTTTTTTATCGCAGTCTCGATACTGTCAATGCGCCTTTTCGCTACACTATCAGGAATTGCTCCGTTTTGTGTATTAATAAGGATATGACGAACCTTGATGCTATCTGGCATAGACCTCTTGCTGATCATTTTAGCCAGTGTAAAATTCGTCGCGTCAAGATAAGGTCCGAATACCTGACCATCCTGCAGTTCCTGGATTACCAATGCATTCGGAACCTGCAATTTCGATTTCAGAACATAGGCATCGAGGAAATTAGTCTCGGAACCCTTGCTGATCAGGAACGTAGGAACATCCGTTGACGAAGCAAATTCACTCTTCATTTGAACCAGCTCATTAAAGATATCTGCAGAATCTTTAGAACTTGGTGCAGCATTGAAAACCACATAAGAAATTGTTCTGCTTTCCGGCTGTTTATATTCTTCTTTATGATTGCTTACATAGCTGTTTATATCGCTGTCGGTCACTTTTATGGTACTGTCAGGTATCAGCGAATAGGGGGCATTCACAAAAGATATTGAAGCTATCTCATTGTTATCGGTATTCTGCTTTTCTATCATCCACTTTGGAATGTATGCGGTATTGGCGAGCAGTGCCGTGTACTTGTCCTTTAAACGCTGCTCAACAAGGGCAGGAAGAAATTGCTCCTCGAACTGCTGGGAGTTTTCATTTTTCATTTTCCTGAGGTTATCAATAGCAGATCTTGCTCCATTAGCATCGTACCGCCCTGTAGCAGGATCGGTAAATTGCTGTTTCAGAGCCTGAGGTGGATTACTTCCAAAAAGAATATCACTCAATTCTTTAGGACTTACATTAAGGCCGAGAGTTTTGTATTGACCTTTAAGCACATTTTCTTCTATATACTGGTTCCAAACCTGCTCCTGAATATTCTGCTCCATCATTTCATTAACAGGGTATCCGCTTTGGCGGTACTGACCTTCAAGCGCCGTTTTCTTCTTTAGAAAGTCGGCATATTCTATTTTTGTACCGTTGACACTTCCGAGACTGGTAGACTGGCCCCGCATTAGGCCGGCACCGCCTCTTCCTACAAAAGCATCCATAAGCAGAAATCCCAATAGACTCAAACCTATAACCCCGAACACCAGCCAGGCCGCTTTTTCGCGTATTTTCTGAATAATTGACATAATTTCTCGTTGACCTCGCGGTACTGTAAATATTTAAAAGGATCGCAAAAATAGTGAAAATTAGTTACCCACAAACCTTGATAATCCTTTAAAACCGGCTGTTTTGGGAAGTTCTACCAGTTGACGACAAAACCTGGCTTATAAATATTACTCATTGAAAATAAGGGCAATGATAGCGTTAAACACAAATTCACACGATCCTGGGGAAAACTGTAAAATTATGTGGGTAAGCCCTGTTTTCAGACCTGGGCGCACGTTAACAAATGGATAAGAATTAGCAACATTTATGTTCTCCGGCTAAACCGTTCTGATAAACTCAGGGTTTTGAAGCTGCTGTTAACATCAGCCTTTATAGTTAATTTTACAGCTTTTACATTATCAACAGCTGTTGATAACCACCGTGTTTACTGAACTGAAGCATCCGGGCCTATGTTAATAGCTTGTGGATCGGGGTGGATAAGATGATATTTTGGGTTTTCCTATAGCGGAACATAAATATTATCCACGAATTCACAGCCCTAGTAGTAGTAGCTTTTTAAGTTTATTTTTTTAAATACATTATTATTAATACGATGTTTATGCACATTGACGCCCCTTTCGAAAATGTAGAAAAAGTTGGGTTCCTGGATATAGAGGTAGATCCGCAGCTTGATTTGTTTTCAGAAATCGAAAATTTGAAAAAAGAAAAAAAGGCCGTTATTCTTGCTCATTATTACCAGGAGCCAGATATCCAGGACGTGGCCGATTATATCGGTGACAGCCTTGGCCTTGCCCAACAGGCGCAAAAAACTACTGCCGACATTATTGTTTTTGCCGGAGTACATTTTATGGCGGAAACCGCGAAAATCCTTAACCCGGCCAAAAAGGTATTGTTGCCTGATCTTAAGGCCGGATGTTCATTGTCTGATTCTGCTCCTCCACATCTTTTCAAGATTTTTAAAGAAAAGTATCCTGATCATCTTGTTATTTCTTATATAAATTGTTCTGCAGGAATCAAAGCATTAAGCGACATCATCTGCACATCCTCCAATGCCCAAAAGATAGTTGAGAGCCTTCCGGAAGAACAGCCCATTATTTTTGCACCTGATAAAAACCTCGGTGCCTATATAAATAAGCAAACCGGTAGAAATATGGTGCTTTGGAACGGAGCCTGTATGGTACATGAAATTTTTAGCCGTGAAAAAATCACTCGTCTTAAGCTTCGTCATCCAGGAGCCAAAGTAATCGCCCATCCTGAATGCGAGGAAGCTGTTCTGGCAATAGCTGACTTCATAGGTTCCACAACACAACTTATTAAGTATAGCGAGGTCAGTGAAGCTTCAGCGTTTATCGTTGTAACCGAAACAGGCATTCTGCACCAGATGCAAAAAAATTCACCACTAAAGACTTTTATACCGGCGCCTCCAGACAATAGCTGCGCCTGCAACGATTGTCCGCATATGAAGCTCAACACGCTCGAAAAGGTTTATCTCTGTCTGAAATACGAACAGCCGGAACTGCTTATGGATGAAAGTATAAGAATGGCCGCAAAAGTACCTATTGAACGAATGCTTGAAATTAGTGCCAGATACGGGTTATAGCTATTATTTATAACAAGTAAAACTGTCTCTGCCCTGTACTGGAAGAATTGTACCTTGCAATAATCGGGGTTCAAATCAGTTATTTATCATTATATTGCAAGCACTGTGCTATCATACATACGGGAACTCGTCATTCTTAAAGTAGCGCCGGCCGGTTCTTTTCAAGAAGAATTATATGCTCAATATGTATATTTTTGAGCCGATAGTATTGTGATTCCGGCGTTTTAAATCGTTTTTTCCTTTCGATTGCTAGCTAAGTTTGCCATTGTTTGCTAACTTGTATTCGTAGAGTATTTCCTTAAAGTATCCAAATTGGTTGGTTGTTAGTGGAACAAGTGTTTCCACGGAAGTACCGCGAACTCTATCTTTTTTGATCGAAACCTGATGTTAAGAAAATGAATGCAAAACCCTTCCGTATCTGGATTGCAGATGATGACTTTGAAGATTTTCAATTGATAAAAAAAACTTTTCTGGAAGGTGATCATAATGTGCATTTGTCCCATGTTGAGGATGGCCAGTACCTTATTGATATTTTAAAAGCGCAAAGCAAGTATAGCAAGTTTGGTGAACTTCCAAATCTTATTCTGATGGATCTTAATATGCCTCGTAAAAATGGTCTCGAAGTGCTCAAAGAGATAAAAGAAAATTCTTTGCTTGCAAAAATACCTATCATAATTTTTACGACTTCTCAAACACAAAAAGACATTGATAAGGCTTATGAGCTCGGGGCCAGTTGTTATGTATCGAAGCCGCAGACTTCAGATGCCTGGACTTTTGTTTTAGGAACCCTGGCAAAATTTTGGATAGACTGCGTAAAGCTTTCGATCTGACTAAAATCATTCTTCCAACTTAATTTTTAACGCTCTTTTTTAAGCGTTTTTTTGTGCATTTTCTCTCTGATTGAAAGTTTTTCTCTGGGCGACCTTCCTTTGTTAAATCCAGTTAACAAAAATTCGTTGTAGAAAAAATTACCCATTTTCCTTCTAGTTATTTATTTCTATTCCATTTGCTTTGCCGAAATGTTCTGGTATATAAATAGTATATATATCGATGAACTATAATAAGAAGCAAAAAAAATTTTCGCGTTACTTATGAATGTAAAAGAATTTGATCTCGTGTGTTTTTCCCATCTCAGGTGGAATTTTGTGCTCCAACGACCGCAGCATTTGCTTACTCGTTTTGCCACGTTAACCCGGGTATTTTATGTTGAGGAACCGGAATTCACGGATCAGATTT
>JBDTEB010000219.1:0-3775 GCA_039922795.1 Chitinophagaceae bacterium | reverse complement strand
AATGCATCGATTACGCAGAAATTCAATTTCGTGACGCCTTCACTGAGCATAAACCGGGGCCGGATAAACCTTTCGTATAACGCGAATATCCAGGAGCCAGACGCGACCAATCTCCAGCAGATAATTGATATAAGCAATAGATTCTACCAGCAGTTTGGAAACCCCAGCCTGCAGCCAACCTACTCGCATAACTTTAATTTGGGTGGAAGCAAATACGATGCGAAAACGGGCAATATAATATCGGCGTTTATTGGTGGTGGCTTTGTCAATAATGCGGTTATGAGGGAAACAACTATTGATAAAAACGGGATACAAACTACCCGCCCGATAAATGTAGATGGTACGTACCGGTTCAACGGAAGTATGAATTATACCTACCAGTATAAATTCAATAAGGATTTTAAACTCAGTTTCAAGCCTGGCTTGTATGGAAATTTTGGGAAATCTTTTATATCGGTCAACGGGCTTCGCAGTGGGCAGAATAGTCTTGCATTAACACCGGGGCTTTCGCTGGGTCTGAATTATATGGATAAGATCGAATTGAACCAACGCTACACGCAGAGTTACCGCCAGACCACCTATCGGGATAATACCACCTATAAGAATATTTACGTGTTAAGTCATTCAATCGAGTCAGAGGTTGTAATTCGCATGCCAAAGCATTTCGTGTGGGAGAACCTCGTCAATTACAGTTACAATCCGCAGGTTACGCAGGGTATTAGAAAGTCTGTCGTGAAATGGAATGCAGGGATAAACTATCTTTTCCTGAAGGACGATCAGGCGCAGATTAAACTCTCGGTATTTGACCTGCTCAATCAAAATATCAGTGTGTACAGGAGCACCGGCGAGAATTACCTCATCGATACGCAGAACAGTACGCTGACCAGGTATTATATGTTGACGTTCACATATAACCTGAAGAATTTCAGTGGTGGCAAGGTGGGGGGAAAGGAGAGATCCATGTTTTTCTTTTAGAATATCAAAACGTTGAACATCATCAAACAGTTGCTTGTCTTTTGCGGAAGAAAAAATACGCAAGGAGAATAAGAAACAGGATAACCGCAACTTCCAGCACGTAAACCCATGCAGATTTTCCCTCTACGATGATAGCATCGGATTTACCCGCTAAAACGGCAGCTGCCCAGTAACAGGGCAGCTGTTTCTCCATCGGGGCGGACCTGATAAATGCTAGTTTGGCTTTTTGTAATGCCACGTCGGCGGTAATCCCTTTTGCCAAAAACTCGTAGAATAATTCGGTGATCTTATATGTCGACTGGTTTTCCACCGACCATAAATTGATCACGGAAGATGGAATGCCCAGTGCGGCGAATTGCCGGTTGAAACTGAACACCCCTTCTCCCTCATGCCATTTTCCTGAGCCTGTTTTACAGGCCGATAAAACGATCAGCCTTGTTTTAGGGATATGTGATGCAATAAGATCATTCAAGAATAGTGACGAGTCTGCAAAGTAAATAACCGGCTCTCCGCCCGCACTGTTATCCGAGGCATGTGAATATAATTGGATGATTCTGTATTTGTAATAGTTTTCTACGAAACTTTTTTTTGTAGCGCCTTTTGAAATCTCCAGATCTGATTTACGGAAAAGTCGACTAATTTTTTCTAGTGACTCCCTGCTTCCGGTAAGAGAAGCCAGCTGTTTTCCGGATGGAAAATCTACCGGTGCTATCCCGAGAAAATCTTTAGCATCACCGGCGTCTTCAGATAGGAAACTTGTGGTGAGAAACCTGGCTGAATAGGTATAACTGACAGCAGTGTACGCAAGCAGATATGAGTCGGCCCCCATTCCATTCCCTGTAATTAAGGCTTCAAAGGGTATGTACCTGCTATCAGGCGAAACAATCAGCCTGTCAGGAAGTTTGTAGCCTCCATCAAAGATCAGGTTAAACAACTTGCGGGAAACTTCAACAAATTCAGGATAATGTTGGTTCATCAACGCAGCATCTCCCAGGTAACGGAGATATTCAGTTGAAATATTATCAAAAACAGCTTTTTCGATTTTGGCCATTCGAACCTTGCCATCACGAATCATCAGTGTATAGATCGCGCTGTCGCCATTAAACAGTTCGAGCAAGGCCTGGTTATTCTTTAATGTTTTCTTGTACAGTTCATGGATGGTAATGAAAGAAGTATCCAGGAAGTTTTGATAATAAACCTGATTGTTTTGCTCTAAGAGTTGATCCTGTAATAACACGGCACGGCTTTTTTCAAAAAAATAGAATCCCGAAGTTCCTTCGTTGGCCAGGAAGGAGGCGTCGATTGCTCCCTCGTATAATTTCCGGGATTGCTGCCTCCAAAACAATTTTGATTGTATTTCGGATTGCTCTTTTCTTAACCTACTCATCAATTGGTCGGCAATAGCATAAATTTTTAGCGCCTGTTTTAAATCGCCCGGATTTTTCTCAATGCGATATTTCTTTCTAAAAGCATTGGCTTTTTCAATCACGAGTTCGGTCACAAAATTTGTTCGTTTATTCAATACGAATGATTCAAGACCATCTCTGATCCCGTTTTCGTCAATACCCGGGCGAATCTCGTTAAAGGCCAATTGAAAATACGTTGATGCGGAATCGAATTTATTTCGTTCGAGATGTGCTGATGCGATATTGCACAGCAGGTTCAGTGACTCAAGTCTTTGCGACTCTTCATACGTCCTGTCGTTATTGCGTAAGGCCAGTGCCTGCCTGAATATGTCGATGGCTTTGGGATAATCATGCAGGGCTTTAAAATAAATATTATACGCCAGGTTGTTTAGTGCCTGCATTGCACCGAGGTTAAAACCGGATGATAGATTATATTTTACCGCAAGCTGGTAATATTCTTCTGCTTTCGCAGTTTCTCCTTTGTTAATAAAGAGTTGCGCAAGCAGGGAGTAAATTGGTCCATAATGTACACTGGCACCCAATTTCCTGAGGTCCTTCAATTTGTTGTTCAGCAAATGCGATGCACTGTCGTAGTCCCTGAATTGAAAAAGTACATTGACTTTCAATGCCAGAAAATTAACCACCATGTTAATGCTATCTGCACCCTTAAGATATTTGGCAATGGAAGTTTCACCTGTTTGGGCAAATTCATAGCAACGCTCGTATTCACCGATGTTAAATAGATGCTCGATTTTTTCACTGAGCGAATACAGGTAATAGTAGTCCGGGATATCAAATCTGGAAGCTACAGCAATGCAACTATCTATTGCGGCAAAACGCTCTCTTGCTTTTTTTAGTTGACCGTAATACAGGGAGAGATTATAATAATTCTTAACCAATGCGGATTTTCTAACGGAAGGCCTGTAAATGTTGGAAGTGATTAAATCTATTGATTGATTGGTATATTTTATGGCCTCCCAAAAATTATTCTGTTTAAAATACATCACACCGATCCTTTGTAAAAGCAGTGCATGTGTAGAATCGTTCCTGTAGTTGCAAGCAACTATCAGGGTTTCAAACGTTTTCAATTCTTGGAGTTGTGTATTGATTTGCGCCGGAGTGAGATCGGAAGAATTTGCAGCCAGGTAGTTTAGCCTTGACCATAGGTCAGACTGAACAGGGCATTGACTTTGGCAGGCAATACAGGCCAGAAACACCAGGGTAGTGGTCAATAATTTTCTGAGCATGTTTAACGGTTTGCTTTATCTCACAGGTGCCGGAGGACGCAGTGCAACGGTTGAAACCGGCGATTCGGTTCCCGGGCCGTTAACTGTAGAAATAATATAATTATTCAGGGCCAGTATCGGTCCCTGCGGATAGGAAAAATTGATTTT
>JBDTEB010000218.1:0-4172 GCA_039922795.1 Chitinophagaceae bacterium | reverse complement strand
GTGGTGATGGGTTTCGGGATAAAAACCGATTTCGCCACAGGCCGTAAACTGGATCTCAACAAGTCGTACCGGCTATTAATAAAACCCGTCGTGGAACAGAGAGGACTTACCTGCATTCGTGCCGATGAAATTCGTCATTCAGGAACCATCGACGTGCCAATGTACCAGGAGTTGCTGCAGGCAGATGTCGTAATTGCAGATATCTCCACGGCCAACGTAAATGCCTTTTATGAATTGGGAATCAGGCATGCATTAAAACCACGAACGACCATTGTGATCTCGGAAGACAAGATGGCCTATCCTTTCGATTTAAATCATATCAAGATCACCAGCTATACTCATTTGGGCGATGCCATTGATTTTGATGAGGTGCAGAGATTCAGACAGGTTTTGGGGGAAACGCTGGATGCTGTATTAAATAGCACAGAGGCCGACAGTCCGGTCTATACTTTTCTTTCCGACCTAGTACCACCCGCGTTAAAACAAAAAGCCGAGCAGGCCGTAAAAGATCTGCAATCTGCCATTGACAAAGCGTCAACTGTTGTCCCGACAAAAAATAGTCCCCCTACGGTAGATACAAATACGTTGTCGTTATTAAGTGAACAAGGCGAACAGGCAATAAAGTCGAAACAGTACACCGTCGCGAAGGCACTTTTTTCCTCCGCTTTCCAGATCAGCAGAACCGCCAACATCACCAGTAGTGACGACTACCTGATCCACAGGCTGGCGCTGGCAACGTATAATACTAAACTACCCGATACAGTGACTGCGCTGAACGATGCTTTGCAGTTACTCGGACAGCTCGATCTCGATCATACGAATGATCCGGAAACCGTAGCTCTGGCAGGCGCCATTGAAAAAAATCTTTACGAGGCCGGCAATGATACCGCTCACCTTGAGAACGCCATCCTTTACTATCAGCGTGGATATTATTTACTCAATAACAGGTACAATGGCATCAATCTCGCCTTCCTGCTTTATTCGAGGGCACTTTCTACCTTGAATACTTCGAGGGCAGAGGTGACTGCCGATATGGTGTACGCAACCCGCACCTGGAAAAGGGTGCTTTATTTATGCGATCTGGATACAAAAGAACTGGAGGATCGTGCCAGCAAAGCGTCTATTCCCGTTGCAGATACGGAATCACAACCGGAGGAAAGACCTGCAGAATCAAGCGAGAAAGTCTTTTTTATCTTCGCCAACAAGGCTGAGGCACACTATGGACTGGGAGAGACCGATGCCTGCGAACAGGCAAGAGCAGAAGCCGGAAAAGTGCCACACGACGAGTGGATGATGGAAAGTTTTCAGGGCCAACTGGAAAATCTCATGAAATTAAAAGAGAAAGCAAAAACACTTAACATTACCCTGGACTAAACACAGCCATTCATTATCACGATTGCGGTTCGCAGGAGATCACCATTGGTTTTCGAAGAAATTGGCTCAATGATTCCGCTCCTTTTCTCTTTAATGCCAGCATCGAATCATTCTCTCTTACGGGCAACTGGAGGTAACCATCTTTCTCACGGATCACATGATCTTCGTTGATCAAACGGGTAAGCCTGTCATCCATAAGCCTGATCTCATATTCCGTATAACCATCACTTTCTTTTACTTCAACGAGAGAATAGTAAAAGTCTTCGAGAAATTCGAATCCGATGGTTAATTCATTTTTCATATAATGTTTATTTTCCGCCGGGAGTGAAAAATTTGAACATTCTTATTGGCAAATCTTGAACTGTGGTCATACTTCCTTAAATATAACGCATATATGTCACCATGATCGTGCCATCTTCCTCTGTTAAGTGTTAACACAGATTCGCTTCCTTCGTGCAGGATCGGCTATTTCCTTACCTGCCCATCCCCCTCCACTACCCACTTGTAACTCGTAAGGGCTTCCAATCCCATCGGACCACGGGCGTGAAGCTTTTGGGTGCTGATGCCGATCTCAGCACCCAGTCCGAACTGTGCGCCGTCAGTGAAAGCGGTGGATGTGTTCGAATAAACGGCCGCAGCGTCGACTGTCTCAATAAAACGTGCAATATTTTTTCTTTCCTGCGACAGAATCGCCTCGCTGTGTTTTGAACCGAATGTATTGATATGTTCCAGTGCTTCGTCGAGACCGGAGACTGTTTTGATAGCGAGTTTATAGTCAAGAAATTCCGTTCCGAAATCATTTTCGGTGGCCCGTTGGAGCAACGGTGATGGGTAACTTCCAACCAGCGACTGGTAGGACTGCTCATCTGCTGCGATTTCTACGTTTTTCCCGATAAGTGGCCTCACAAGTTCCGGCAGATCGGCTAATCTTTTTTCGTGAATCAACAGGCAATCGAGTGCGTTGCAAACGCTGACTCTCCTGGTTTTTGCATTCATGATAATCGCCGCCCCTTTTTCAAGATCTGCCGACTCATCAAAAAAAGTATGAACAATGCCGGCACCGGTTTCTATAACAGGAACTTTGGCATTCTCCCGAACGTAATTGATCAATTGCTGGCTTCCTCTCGGGATGATTACGTCAACGTAGCCGCGGGCCTGCATGAGAATCTCTCCCGATCGTCTTTCTGCCGGAAGAAGATTAACCGTATCCGGATCGATGCCGTTTTTCTGCAGCAGCGACCTGATGAGGCCAATGATGGCCAGGTTGGAATGATGCGCATCGCTGCCACCCTTCAATATACAGGCATTGGAGGTTTTAAAACACAACACGAAAGCATCGCAGCTTACGTTGGGACGGGCTTCATAAATAATTCCTATAACGCCAATCGGCACGACGATCTTCGATATTTTCAATCCATTTTCAAGCGTCTCACTGGAAAGTATTTTTCCCACTGGCACCGGCAGGTCCGCTACTCGTTTTACTTCTGACGCCATGCCTTTTATTCTTTCCTCATTCAGCAGCAGGCGATCATAACGGTAATCACCAACCGCCATTTTTTCCAGATCGATGGCATTTTCTCTGATAATATATTCAGCCTGCGAAACTATCTCCGCGGCAAGTTCGTGTAACACGAAACTTATTTTCCCGGCAGATATCCGGCCGAGTTTTCTGCTTGCTTCTTTTGCTGATGCAAATGTTGATTCCATTTCCATATCAGTGTGATTCCTGGCTTAAGTATAAATAATCGTAGTGAACAAGCGGACGTTGATTTTTTCTGCCGATGAGTTCGCCGGCCTTCCCCGATCCGTATCTGGCAATGCCAAGGCCGACCAGATTGCCCTGGTCATCGATTATCTTTATTACATCGTCTTTCTCAAATGCTCCTTCAATTTCCATTATGCCGATGGGTAAAAGGCTGGACGCACGTTGACCCATAAGCGCAGTTTTTGCGCCGGCGTTTATTCTGACGACTCCCTTGGTGTATTTATCGGTATGCGCAATCCATCCCTTGGTGCCCGAAATGGCTTTCCGGGGCAAAAACCTGGTATGCCTCACTTTTCCGTTCATGATACCCGCGACTATCCCATCTGTTGTTCCGTTTGCAATATGTACCGATATACCCATTTGCGAAATCTTGCCTGCCATGTTACATTTCGTAAGCATTCCCCCACGACCGAAATTCGACTTCTTCGCGGTGATAAATGCCGACAGATCGGCACCAGCATCAACCTCTTCGATCAGTTTGGATTGTTCCGCCGATGGATCTCCGTCGAAGAGACCGGCAACATTACTAAGAATGAATAAAGCGTCGGCCCTGATCATTGAAGCGATAAGGCCGGCGAGTTCATCGTTATCGGTAAACATCAGTTCGGTGATGGAGATCACGTCGTTCTCGTTTACGATGGGAATGATATCATGCTGCAGCAACACGTCGAAACAGTTGAGCATGTTGCGGTAATGCATTTTGTCGCGAAAATCGTCTTTGGTGACGAGTACCTGCGAACAAACGAGTCCATGTGTTTTAAAAGCTTCTGAATAATTATTCAGCAATTTAACCTGACCCACAGAGGCCAGCAGTTGCCGGGCGGATACCACGTCTATCTTGCTACCAGGTTTGATGAGGCTTTTTCCCGCGGCAACGGCACCGGAGGAAACGAGTACAACCTGCCGGCCCTGTTTTTTTAATTGTGCGATTTCGTTGCTGAGTTTGACGAGACGCTCCTGGTCGGGCAGTCCATCGCCTCGGGTGAGTACATTGGATCCAATTTTTATCACCAGTTTTTGATAGGAGAGCTCC
>JBDTEB010000217.1:0-4878 GCA_039922795.1 Chitinophagaceae bacterium | reverse complement strand
AGACGATCGGTTCTGCCACTCGACTGGCTGCGATCGTACCAGTATTCTTCGCTATAAACAAACAGGGCACTGAGGTCGTGATTCTTTTTAATTACGGTGTGATAATTAAGGCGGCCGGTGAGCATCGTTTTATAACCGGTGGTGGTAGTGTTTGCGATACCTGCATTCGCTCCAACGTACACCCGGCTTCCAAAAGCATTGGTCTGAAAGTTATACGCCGTATTGGGAACCGGTGCATTTTCAAAGAATTGATTGTAATAGGTCAATGCGAAATCTGCACGCGCGGTCAGTCCCTTTACTGGCGTCCAGTCCACATACATACTTGGGTTGGCTTCCTGCCTGTTCTGGAAGTTTAATGTATTTACATAAAGTGTGTAGGGATTATATGCCTGTGGATCTTCGCCATACGCCATAACACCGCCGTAAAGGCCCGATTTTGGATCGAACGGCGTAATTCCCGCGATCGCATATTGCATGTCGAACCCGGCTGTGTTGGATGGTGAAGGGTCGGTAAATCCATCAGACAACGCATAAGTGTATTTTGACCAGTTGCCATTGAATTTGGCACCCACGTTCATGTTTTCACGCAGCTTGTAATCAAAATTAAACCGGGCATTGTACTGTTTGTAGTCGTTGTTGATCTGCAAGCCTTTTTCGTCTTTTAATCCAACCGAAAAGAAAAAATTTGCTTTATCGCTGCCGCCCGAAGCCGACAGGTTATAGTTTTGAAAGGATCCGTTTCTCATGATCACGTCCCACCAGTCGGTATTGGGATAACGAAGCGGATCTATCATGCCAAGTGCCATCCACTGGTCTATGGTTCCGTTTTTATACAGCTGGTTTGCTGCGAGCGTACTGGTAGCTGCGCGCCGTTGTTCAAGTGTGAGTGACCGGGGGTAATCGGCCATAAAACCGTAAGCGTTCGTAGCCAGTTCAACGGCGCTTGAGCTGTTGAAAACGAAACTTGTTTTTTCCTGCCCGCGACCCGATTTTGTCGTGATGAGGATAACTCCGTTGGCTGCTCTCGAACCATATACCGAAGCAGATGTCGCATCTTTCAACACGGAAATTGTTTCGATATCATTGATGTTTACGCGATTGATATCCACATCCGGCATCCCGTCCACCACGATCAACGGGCTGCTGTTGTTAACCGTGCCAAGACCGCGGATCAGCAGGGCTGCCTGGTTGTTGCCGGCCATCCCGGAAGACTGGGTTACTCCGAGACCCGGTACCATCCCTGACAAGCCCGAGGAGATATTCGGGAGCGCGCGGGATGTGATCTTTTCATCAACGTTCACCGAAGAAACGGCGCCCACGAGATTCACCTTTTTCTGCCTGCCATATCCTACCACAACCACGTCGTTCAACACCTTGTCAGATTCCAGTAAAAGGGTAATATTAATCGAAGAGCGGTTTCCGACTTCAACTTCCTGCGTCACATATCCGACGTAGCTGAACACCAGAACGGTCATCGCGTTGGTGCCAGTGATCGAATACTTTCCGTTGGCATCGGTCACTTTGGCTTCAGTGCGTCCTTTGATCTGGACCGTGACACCGGAAAGGGGTTGTCCCCTGTCATCAATCACTTTTCCGTCGGTAGCGCTTGCGCTCATCTGGAGCATTAAAAAAATGCCCGTAAAGAGGAAAACCTGCAACAGCCTGGAACGCAGACGTTGCCGAAGCCTGGGTTTGCGTAAGGGCCGTGGCAGGTATTGGCCGCCCGTTTTCTCTCCGGAGCTCCCGGGCAAATCCCGGAAGGCGGTACTTTTCATACACATCATTAAGGTAAAATTTAAACCGTTTTTTATCGGAGGGAAGTATTCAGAACATCGGGGTATTGAAACATTGGCTTGCGATTTGGGCAGGCAATACAGCCGGCAATATTCCTTGAGGAATGTATTTGATGAAAGCATCGCTAGTTTTAGTCTTTTGGTTGATAACCTGGCTGGCGCCGGGCAATACAAATGCTAATATAGCAACAATATCTGCATAAGCGATCTTTTACGACATTCACTATATTCGTGCAATCATCACTCATGCCTGAAGAACGCGAAATTACCATTTATGATATCGCCAGGGCCCTGAAAATATCTTCGGCTACTGTTAGCCGTGGGCTCCGGCAAAATTCTCTCGTAAAAGAAAAAACCAGGAAAAAGATCGTCGACAAGGCCAACGAACTTGGTTACCGCTACAACGCTTTTGCCAGCAACCTGAGGCGAAACAAAACGCATACGATCGGCGTGCTGATGCATGAACTCAACAGTTCGTTTATGTTGTCGGTGCTTACCGGGATTGAAAAAGTTATTGGTGAGTCCGGTTACGACATTATTATTGCGCACTCGGCGGAGTCCCGGGCAAAGGAGATCGCCAACGTAAAAAACCTTTTTCATAAACGGGTAGACGGACTTATCGCTTCTCTGGCCTTTGACACGCCCGGCGTATCTCACTTCGATCTTTTTACCAATAAAAAAATTCCCGTAATATTTTTTGACCGGGTTGAAGAAAAGAAAACCGGAACCAAAATCATCATCGATAATTTTAAAGCAGGATATATTGTCACGGAACACCTGATACAGCAGGGCTGTTCGCGGATAGCGCATCTCACGGCCAACCTTGCGAGAAATGTATATGACCAGCGTTTTAAAGGATATCTTGCGGCGCTTCGGGATTACAAGATCAAATATGATGAGAAACTGCTTATTGTCAATGACCTTACCCCCGAAGCGAGTAGCTCGGCAGCGCGTGAATTGATGCAGTTGAAAAAGAGACCCGACGGACTTTTTGCAACAGGTGACCTCGCGGCTGTCATGTGTATTCAAACTTTTCTGAAAGCTGGCCTGAAGGTCCCCCGGGATATCGCCGTGGCGGGCTTTAACAACGATATCGTAAGCACCATCATCGAACCGAATCTTACCACCATTAATTATTCCGGGTCAAGTATGGGGGAGACCGCCGCGAGGATGATGCTCGGGCATCTCAACGGTAAGCTGGATATTTCCACGACGGATACGATCGTGATGAACTCGGAACTTATTATACGGGAGTCGTCACAAAAAAATAATTTCCTTTGATAAGGCAACGCACCTGCAAAATTTTTCCAATGCTGAATAAAATTTAATTACTTTCTTATGTCAACAATTAATAAATCTATTTTCACTTGCTGTAGCCTGGTACTTTTCCTGGTCGCAATTTCCTGTCATACCGCGCGCATATCGCGCACCACTTTGCTCACCAGCGGGGACTATCACAGCAGCTATGACGATACCACGCTAACACCAGACAACAGTAATATCCTGATGCCTTATAACCGGTTTATTGATCCTGCGGGTACAGTGATCCGGTGGGGAAACAAATCGCAGGAAAATCACAGTCTTGATTGTGTGCTGTTGCCTGGCGAAAAGATCCTCGCTGTGGAAGATCGCTACGGACTGGCCTTTATCGATGCGGCAAGTTTTCAGATGGTCTTTCACCTGGACTATGCTGCGAATGCTGCCTATCGTGGTTTTATCAGCACTTATTCAGGAATTAAAGCCATGACGGATGGAAAGAACATCCGTATATTCTGGGGTGCCTCCAACACGGGATCAAAAAAGTCTTTCCTGCTGGAAGCCAGCTGGGATGGCGCAAAGGCTTCCATTAATTACGGGATTCCCTTTGATGCAGCGGGGCTTTCGGTACTCGCCCTTCCCAACGATATTGCGATAAGCAGGGAAAAGAACGAAGATTTTTTATACACTGTGCTCAACGGGAATAATCAGTTGGTCAAAATCAGGCTGAGTGATAAAAAGATAGTGTGGAAAGCAGTTACGGGCATGTCACCTTTCGGACTTGCGCTGGCAGCCGGCAAAGTTTATGTGAGCAACTGGGCGGGCCCGGTGCCCGATAGCAACGATGCAAGAGAAACCGCAGGTATTCCTTACGGTAAGGTTTACATCGATCCCCGCACAGGTGCCACATCAATGGGAACGGTGAACATCTTCGATCAGGAAACAGGAAAGCGTCATAAAGAAGTTGCGGTAGGTCTGCATCCGAACGACGTGATTGCCAGCCCCGACCAACGCTTTGTTTATGTTGCCAACGGGAACAGCGATAATATTTCAGTAATAAATACAACTAGTGATAAGGTGGCAGATTCAATACCCGTACGGCTCGCCGGAATTGAGCATGCATTTATCGGGCATTCGCCCAATGCACTGATACTTGACAGCACGGGCCGAACACTTTTTGTAGCTAACGGAATGGACAACGCGGTGGCAGTTATCAGGCTGGGTAAACTGACCAGCAGCTTCGGGGTTGGTAAGGATAAATTGAGCGGGTTTATCCCGACAGAGGCCTATCCTTCCGGATTAGCATTGTCTTCGAAAAACATGCTCTATATCGCCAATCTTGAAGGCGAGGGAGCCCGCGTAGCATTAAACGGAACGTACAATTCTCATCGTCAGGAAGCTACCGCTTCGGCAGTGCCCGTTCCTGCACCCGCAGAACTTAGCGCTTACACATCAAGGGTGGAACGGGCGAACATGCTTTTTCGGGCAAAACTTGCCAACAGGCTTCCGCGAAAAAACATTTCTCCCAAACCGGTTCCGGAAAGGATTGGCGAGCCATCTTCCATAAAACACGTCGTTTATATTATCAAGGAGAACAGAACCTATGACCAGCTGCTTGGAGATATGCCGGAAGGAAATGGATCGAAGGCACTTTGCATTTATGGGGATAGCGTTACTCCCAATCATCACAAACTCGCCAGGGAATTTATGCTGATGGATAATTATTATGCTTCAGGAAAATCTTCTGCAGAAGGCCACCAGTGGACGGATGCAGCCATCGTTACCGATTATGTGGAGAAAAACGTGCAGGCCTGGTTCAACAGCTATC
>JBDTEB010000216.1:0-3604 GCA_039922795.1 Chitinophagaceae bacterium | reverse complement strand
ACAAAGCCGGGCATTACGGTTAGCACATGTACATTCTCTTTGAAAAGCCTGTTTCTTAGACCGGATAAGTAGGCGCTGAAACCAGCTTTTGCACTGCCATACATATAGTTGCTCTGACGTCCCCGGAGACCTGCTACAGAGCTGATTCCTACGATTGTACCCTGTTTTACCGAAATATAATACCGCGCGATCACATTTAGTATCGATACGGCGCCGGTATAATTTGTCGCGATAATCCGACCCGCTTCCTCTTCATCCATCATTGCTTTTTCATTTTCACCCAGGTAGCCAAAAACGCAGATGCTTACATCAGGTTTTTGAGTCAATGACTGAAAAAATGCTTCGTGGCTTTTGAGATCGAGGGCATCGAAAGTATGCAGCGTACAATTTACTTTATGCCTGATGGCAAGATCCGAGACTAGAGGATTCAGCTGGCTCACATTGCGTGAAGCCAGCTGAATATCATATTTTTCGGAGGCGAATTTGTTGGCTATTGCCATTGCCATATCAGACGTTGCGCCGAGAATCAATACGGTTGCCATAGTGTTTAATTAGAGGTTAAGAGCAACCTTTCCGATTGAACGGAAACGATCTTTCCTTCCGGATCGTATTTTTTAATGATGGATCTGAACGTGTCAAGGTTGGGATATCCAGCTTCGAGGATCTCTGGTTTCATGCGTGCATCCTTCGACATATAGAGTCTTCCACCGTATTGCAATACAATTTTATCGAGTGTGTCCAGGAATTCAAACAAGCCATCTCTCACCGGGAAATCCAGTGCGAGTGTATATCCTTCCATCGGAAATGAGATAAGGCTTTCCTGTTTACCAAATACTTTGAGCACTGCCAGGAAGGAGCCTAATCCGGCATTGCTGATGTTGTTCAGAATATCTATGAGGCCCTGTTTTGCGGTCAGGGGTAAAACGAACTGGTATTGTATAAACCCTTTCTTTCCGTAACCGCGGTTCCAATCGGAGATCGCATCCAGCGGGTAAAAGAAAGGTTCGTAGGGAACCACATTATCGATCACTTTTTTAAAATTCTTTCCATAGTAAAGAAAGTTGAACGCCTTGACGGTAAAGGGATTCAACACCCAGGAAGGAAGATTAAAAGGGAAAGGCAGCTGTTTATTTGCCGGCTTTGGCAGCGGATGCCTTTTTTGTTTATCGTTTAATTCTTCCGGTGTCGCATGTTCGCCAAGTATGAGAATACTCCTGCCAAAATGTTCTCCTTTTTTTAAGCAGTCGATCCAGGCCACTGAGTACGTATAGTCTTTGTATTCTTCAAAAAGACTGATCACTTCTTCAAGATTTGAAGCCTTGATCTGCTTTTGTTTTATGTAAGCCGTGCTGATCCTTTTCAAATCAAATTTTACCCTGCTGATAACCCCGGTTAGTCCCATTCCACCGCAGGTTGCCCTGAAGAGGTCAATGTTTTCTGTTGGTGAACACGTTAGCACATCGCCGTTGGCGATCACGATATTCATGGAAAGAATATGAGCCGAAAAGGCACCATCGACATGATGATTTTTGCCATGTACATCACTGGCCACTGCGCCACCGATGGTAATAAATTTTGTTCCCGGTGTTACGGGTAGAAACCACCCATGGGGAACGATGATCTCCAGCACTTTGTCGAGGGTGATTCCGCTTTCGCATTCGAAGATCCCTTTGTCGGTATCGAAAGAAAGAACTTTGTCGTATTTGAGTGTAGAGATCGTTTTGTCTGCCAGTGACCCATCGCCATAGCAACGGCCATTTCCACGGGGAATATAATGGTGCTCCTCACGAACCAGCTTTAGCAGCTGGTCATCAAACGAGAAGGTTTTCTCATCTGACTCCATAACGGGATAATTACCCCAGTTAGCGATCTGCTTCTTCATAAAATATCGAAGAGTTTTAATTTTTCTACATAAAGAATAACGTAAAAGCTCGCAATCCATCCGATGATGGTCACCTGGATAAACCGGTCTTTATACAGAATATCAGTAGGTGATCCGGCTTCGTTCTGAACAAGGATAATTTGCAAGTAGCGCATCAATCCGGCAATTACGAAAACGGCAGTATAATAAAGATGATAACTCTGCAGCCTTTCAAAAGTTTTAGGGCTGAGCGTATACATGATATACGTAACGATAATAATTGCGCTAAACAATCCGAGCATGGTGTTCAGAAATTCCAGGTTGTAACCCTTGATTGATTTGCGCATATCCGTGCCCGTTTGCAGCTTCAGCATAATATCATCCCTTCGTTTTCCAATGGCCATAAAAAGGGAAAGCAGTAAAACCATGAGTGTTAACCAGGGCGACACATCAACCTGGCCGATATACCCCCCGCCCTTTATCCTAAGTACGAATCCTGCAGCGATGATAAGAATATCAAGGACAGAGATATTTTTCAGTCCCAGGGAATACATCAGGTTTATGGCGAAATAACCGGCAAGTACAACAATGAAACGGGAAGTCTCGTCTGCCACGTAGGCAAGCAAGAAGCCGAAGATAAAAAGTACAACGGCAATCACTATGGCGGCCCGGGGTTTTACCAGACCGGCAGCGAGTGGCCTTTTGCTTTTGACCGGGTGTTTCCGGTCATCTTCCATATCGCGGTAATCGTTGAGAATATAGACCGTACTGGCGACAAAACTAAAGGCAAAAAAGCCGGCGATCAGGTGTTCAAGCCGAGAGAAATTAAATAATTGACCGGCAAAAAAAAGTGGAATGAATAAAAATGCATTTTTCGCCCAATCTTTTGGCCGTACCAATTTTATGTAATGTTTCATTTACAAGGTTGGTTGCGGGGCGGCAAGATACTGCTTAAAACCAATTTCTGCAATCTTTGCAGATTCACAAGGGATTGGCTAATTTTATTTTTTTCAGGAATGACCGACCCCGGTTTGCTGATATTTAAAGAATTATCGTGAAATCCGTGCCCCTAAAACGTGCAAAATATCAATTCATTGCCTGACCCAAATACTATTCAATGAAAAAATGGCTGGCTGCCGCGGAGATCGTCTTGATCGCCGGATTGGCACTATTCCCCCTGATCGGTGGCTCCTTTCCCTATCGACTAAATATTTTTCTGTCTTACGAGGGTGCCTACCGCCTTTACGAAGGCCAGGTGCCCTACAGGGACTTTGGTCTCCCGATGGGTTTCATGTATTGGGTGATCCCGGCAATGTTTTTCAAGCTTTTCGGGCCTTATATGATATCTCTGGTGAAAGCCCAGGTATTTATTAATATTCTTTCTGGGCTGGCCTTTCGGTCCATCCTCAAAAATATCGGGGTTCGACCGGGCATCCGTTTGCTGAGTGTGTTGCTTTTTTGTATATCCTATTCTTTTCTCAATTACTGGCCCTGGTATAATCATACGGTTATTGTATATGAACTGATTTCGCTGGCTTTTCTCACCCGGTTCATGCTGAGGTCGGTTGGCGGCAAAGGTTACGGCTGGCTGGCTTTATCAGGGGTATTTGCTGCTTTTTCATTCTTTACAAAACAGGATGCGGGTGCCATGGGTTTCTTGGTGTGTTTTTTCCTGGTGCTTTACAATACTTTTATTGAAAAAAAATGGTTGCAGCCGGTGGTTTTTCTTGCCGGCATTGCTAT
>JBDTEB010000215.1:0-9326 GCA_039922795.1 Chitinophagaceae bacterium | reverse complement strand
ACCCTGCCTGTCTGATCGAGAACCTGGATGCCAAGTCTCGAAGAAACATAAACTCTGCCTTGCCGGTCGCACTTCAGGCCATCGGCCCAGGCATTGTCTTCTGTGTCAGGAACATGAAGCCAACCGTATTGCTGTTTATAATCCAGCCTGCCGTCAGCTTTTACCTGGTAAACCCAAACCCAGTGCGTGGCCGATTCGGTCACATACAACTGCGTTCCGTCGGGAGACAGCGTCAGGCCGTTTGGGAATCTTAAGCCTTCATCGAGAAGCACCTTTTCTCCGCTGGGCCTGATAAGAAACAGTTTGCCATTTTTCTCCGTGTTTTTGGGCGATGTGATATAGATATTGCCATTTTTCGACACTACGATATCGTTACCGGAGATGCTGTCTGCCAATACCTTTTCATTTTGTTTGAGATCGTAGATCAACAATTGTTTTGTTTTTCCGGCTACTGTGTACCGATTGCCTGCGGCGTCGAAAGCCGTGCCGGTTGCCCCTTTGGAATTTAGCGTCAATGTAGTGAGTTTGCCATCGAGGCTCACCTTATACGTCTTTGCATTGGGAATATCCTGGAAAAACACTTCTCCTGCGGCATTTGCAGCGGTACCTTCTGTAAAGCCATAGCCTTCCCCCACCAGTTCCCAGCCTTCGCCCGGTACGAGGATATCTGCCAGGAATGGATTTTTTGTGGCACCTGTTCGAACCGGTGCAGGATAATCTTTCCAGAGCCATCGCATGGCTTGTGGAAAAATAGCTGTAGCCTGTTTTCCATTGTGACTTCCTTCACCCCACACATGCGCCACCTCATAACCTGAAAAAGTTAGCGAACGCTCCATCATTTCATTGGCTTTCCACCAGTCACCGGCGTAAATATTATTGTCGTTGGTGCCATCCTGCAAAAAAATTCTAAGGGCTTTAGGTTCGTATTTCCGAATCAATGTGGAGTACCTGTCGCCGCCGCGTAATCCTACGTAAGTGCCAACGGAACTAAAGACCCTCGAGAACGCATCAGGGCGTTCCCAGGCGGCCGTGAATGCACAAACGGCGCCACTGCTGCTTCCCCCTATCCCTCGGTCATTGGCGTTTTTTGACAATTTAATTGCCCTGCCGTCACTTGTTTTCTGCTTTTCCACTTCCGGTAGAATTTCCTCGAGAATAAAACGCGCATAATTGTCGCCGAGTCCGTCATATTCATAACTCCGGTTAAAACGGTCAAGCGCAGCCGCGGTATCGGAAGCTTTTACGCGGCCAGGCATCACAAATACACCGATGGTTACCGGCATTTCGTTTTTACTGATCAGGTTATCGAAAACTGTCGGGGCATTATTTTGAATTCCATCCTGGTTAATGTAAACGCATGCAGGTTTGTCGGCTTTGTATTGTTGAGGAACGTAAACCCAGTATTCCCGCCATGTTCCGGGAAATATCTTTGATTTGTCGAAGACGAATTTCATTACCTCGCCCCTGGGCACCCCGGCATGGGCTACTGAAGCTGAATCCACGGGATATTTTTCAACAGGCGGGGCCTGGGAAAATGATTGCAGGGAAAGGAGCAGGAGGGCGGGAAATATACTTTTCATCATAGCGGGTAAAATATACGACAATATCTGCTTACCTGTTTTCGAAGATTTCAAGATGGGAGGCACTGATTATTACTCTTCGCCCTTTGTCTTCATCGTCCCCAAGTTGTCTCGTTTCACGTACAAGCACAAACGTAGTATTTTTATCAGCATGTTTTTTTAACAGGTCGGTCACGTCAAGCATGTGGTCGGTTTCCATTCCCGTAAATGCTATCTCACCTGCGACAAAAGCTTTTTGTCCTACATCTTTTATCAGTGCTTCTTTGCTATCGAGTTGCGGTGCAGTGTTCCACGTTAGATCATTCGTCCAGTTCGCACCGAGGATAGCATAAACGTGCAGGCGGAAAGGAGTTGTGCCTTTTTCGAAACGCCCTTTTACATGGAATATTATTTTGCGTGCATTTTGCAGGTTCTCTTTTTCTACGTCCCATCTGATGAAAGTAACATGGTTATTTTCAGGCTTTGAAGCATCAAGACTAACCAAAAGCTTCTTGTTATTGCCGAGTCTTTGCCCTGCGTTTTTTCCGGCAGATACATACGCCTGCGACACAGGAGCGATCATTTTCCTTCCGGAGCTATTTCCGGAGATGGTAAGCAACGCAACACTTTGGGGGTGCAGGATAAATTCCAGCCGACCTTTTGCCGAAACATTAATCAGCGAAGTAACCTCACCATAAAACGCCGGACCCACGGTTTCAATCGAGGCTACCGCCCCTGCAGGAATTTTTAATCCAGACAGATCCAGGGTGATTTTGTCATTATTTTGTCCACGCTGAACAAGCCAGAAATAATAATTCGTTGTTACCGAATCGTAAGAACTCAGCACATCGAAATTTTCATCCGTCACGGAGATCTCCGTTTGAAAAAGAGGACGTTCGTCTTTAAAACCTTTAGCAAATAATCTCACCACTTCGCCAGTTCGCTGAATGCCTGAAATATCATAATTGTTTTGCTCCGGACCAGGTCCATCACCTTTTGCAAAAACTTTGATCTCACGAACTTTGATCATGCCCGGGTCGGAAGATATAAAACGAAGTTTTGCTGTGGTGACAGCTTCTGTAAATATGTCAAATACCTGCGCATATTTATTTCCTTTTTCGGTGCAACCGGGGATGTCTTTCCATTGGTCATTTGTAAAATACTGCAGGCTGAAATTTTTTACCCTGTCTGGTGCTGTATATTCTCCTCCCGCAGAGCCCGTGTAAATGACCGCACTGCCCAGTGTTTGCATGCCGCCCAAGTCGATCTCGATCCATTTTGGCGCATCAGTGACTAAAGAACGCCAGGCAGAGTCATCTGATTTATTTTCATCCGTCACATTTTTCGAGGGCCAGCCTGCAGTATTTCCACTTGTTTTCGTCAGTTTGTTTTTGGCAAGATTGATATAGGCATCTTCAACGATCCGCTTTCCCTGCCAGGTGAAGTGATGGCCTGATTTTACGCCACGGGTATACGTGTCGGACGCGGTGTTGGAAAATTTGAACGCCCACATCCCATAAGCGCCGTTCCTGGTATTGTTGGTGTAAATACCAGCCCATTCTGTAAACAGCGAAGGCGAATCCATCGTCTCCTCCTTGTCTATCAGGTAGGAATTCATCCATCGGCCTATTTCTGTGAACACCACCGGAAGTGATTTGCCTCCAGGTTCGTTTTCTGCCAGCAATTGTTTTATTCCGGCCACCCGGTTGACATATCCCGCCGCGGGAGAATTGTATGAATGGGTAGAAAATATTCCCAGCAGGTCATCATCGATTTTATTTCCGTGATAATCCGTGCGGAGATTTTTCGCCACCGCTATCCACCATTCAGGATTATTCCCGGCAGTTACGGGGCCTATCATCCGTGGTTTCAAATGTTTGCCAAAGGCTTTGTTCACATCTTCTATCGCCGATTTAATGGCGTCGGAAACGATTTGCATTCCGCTGATCCACTGATCGAGTTTCATTGGTCCGGATGCTTTGTGGTTGGGTTCGTTTTGCATCGCGAACATGGTCACGTCACCTGTTTTTGCTGCATGATATGTCAGTGCGTAATATCGTTGCCACTGCTGCCATTTATTGCTCCAGGTGCCGGTAAAATCGGTGCTATTGATTTGTAAAAGGGCATCTACCCCGAGGCGTTTTAGTTCCTGCAACACATAATCCAGCACCATCGGATTTGTATTTGACGCTTTTTCGGTGGAACTGTAGAGCGGAAGAAGTGTATCCCATTTCAGGAACACATTATTTTCGGGTGAAGATCGGAGCTGGTTTTTCCTGCGGTCGAATTCTTCGACACCATCAACTGATTTGTCAACTTGCACCGCAGTTAGAGGAACGTAAGAATTCAGGCTGGTCCAAACTCTCAGGCTATTGGCCCGTGAATATTCCAGCCATCCTGAAGCATTGCTGCCCGGCATGTAATAGCCCTGGTTATACCCGACGTATTTCATCGTTCTGCCTGCCTGCTCATCTGAAACGATAATATGTATAGACTGGTCGGTAAAGGATTCCTTTTTTTGCGTGAGTGTGGATCCGGTGTTGGCAACAGGCCTGTTGGTCTCCTCTCCAAAAACCTCGATTTCAGTGATGCTAATGGGTTCACCATCATCGCAGACAAAACGGATCTGGAAAGTATTTATCGGGAGAGAAAATTGAAAAGGAATATCTGTCAGCCGATTTTCATGCACTTCTGTGTTTGGAATATCAGTCCAGTTGGCATCGTCCCAGTATTGCAGTTTGAAATTTTTTGCCGACCAAAAGCCAGCTGCCTGGCTGGATTCTCCCGCGGTTTTTTCTGCATCTGGAATACCGGTATGCACCACTATCCTGGAAATATTACAGTATTTCAGCAAATTGATTTCAAGAATATGCGGCGGTCGATTGCCTGACATCCATTTTGCCGTTCGGCTAATCTTGCCATCGACAACATTTTTTGCGGGGTAATTGCTGTTTTCAGAATTTGCGGTTACAGGCTTTTTGAGGGCGAGATTTATTTCCTGTGCCAGCGACCTTGCAGAAGGCGCAAGCAACAAGCAGACAATAATCAGTTGATATTTCATCGGGCAGCCTTTATTTCTTCCATTCATCGAAATGTTTGATTACCGAAAACAGGTTCATGTGACGTTGGTTTCAATTCTCCCAAAGCGTCATTGTTTTTGCAGCATGATCATTTTTTCCGCCATTCTTTTTCCCATCTTTTCAGCAGATGGACTATCGAAATGCGTATTATCGCCTTTATCGACGAGGCCTTCTGAAGACGCCACTGCAAAATCAGGCAGGCTGGAAGTCATATTATTCAATGCTGTGTTGATGAATTTGAACTGGTCCTTGTATCGGCCCAGCTCGCCTGCTACCACAGGCAGTGTCGGTTTTTCGGTCATTGCCCTTATTCTTTCTGCAAGTGCTTTAAATTGTGTAGGATATAGCGCGGCGGTTTCCTCTTTTGAATCCGACTCACCCTGGTGCCAGAGCATACCGGTGACAACACCTGATTTCATGGCCGTTTTAATCCTTACAAGGGCATCATCATAAGGGTGAGTTTTTGTTGCTGAATCGTAGCCGCCCGGTACCCATGCCCGTATTGAAGTGCCACCGACGGCACAGGGCACCAGGCCAATCCTGACCTTTGGATTTTCTTTGGCCATTATTATGGCAAAGGCAAGTCCGGGACCTACGCCGGCAATGGTTTTATCAAAATGCAACGGATTATGTGCGGGTACCCAGTTTTTATTTTTATCCAGCATAAAAACGCGCGGGTCACCTTCGGTTGCATACTCGCCGCTCACGACACCCCTTCCTGACATATTCGATTGCCCCATCAGGAGGTAGATGTGGAAATCCGGGTCCACCTTATTGCTATCGATCATGGTTTGGGCAAACAGGGAAAAACTGAAAAGGGAAATCGCGCTGAAAATCAAAAATCTTTTATACATAAGTATATAGTGTTAGCGGTAATGTGGCATGATCTAAGTCGGCTTTCCAAACAAAGGCGGCATCATTTCAAAATAGTCACCCGTCCAAATGTACCGCAGCGCTATATTAACGGTAAATCTTCCAATACCTCATTGCCGAAGGCAAGCTGCAAAGCATCAAAAGAGAATTAACTTAACGCAAATGTCAGTACCCGGGATTTTGTGGAAATACTTTATTAAGATTTGCATCGATCACAGACTGGGGAATAGGAAGAATGGTATCTCTCAGCGTAATCAGTGCACCCGAATATACATTATATTGTTTGGTTCTTGTAAACCAGGTTCCAGTACGCAACAGGGTATATCTTCTGTGTTCTTCAGAAAATAATTCGCGGGAGCGATCGTCGAGAATGAAAGCCATGTTGACCTGGGCGGCACTGATAGAGGTGCTTTAGCCCAGTTCCTTAATGCGTTGATCGTCAAATTGAGGCTGGGCCCCTAATTTTCCCACCGCAAAAAAAATCCCCTCAATGAGGGGATTCCAATCCTATCCTGGAACGACATCTGTGAGCTGGATTCGATGGTTAACCAGGGACTTCCCGGATAAAGCATTTTTTGCTAGCGGCAAGATTTATCCGAAACACTTGAGGCTTAGGTAACCTGCAAGGGGCGCTTGTTCTCATCAACTGCGACCAGAGTGAACATACCCGTTATTGCCTTCGTGCGAACAAAGGCATACATTTCTTCGATGTAGATCTCAACCTGAACCTTCAGGCTTGTGTTGCCGATATGCACAACAGTTCCAATCAATTCGATGATCGTTCCCGATGGGATCGGGATTTTAAAATCAATCTTGTCTGATGAAACCGTCACCACTCGCTTGCGTGTAAAACGTGTTGCCGTTATAAAAGCCACTTCATCCATCAACGACATTGCGGCACCACCAAACAGAGTATCATAATGATTGGTGTCTTGCGGAAACACGGCCTTCGAAACCCGCGTGACCGAGTCATTGATTCTCTCCTCTATCGTCATAAAATAATTTCTCAGGGAAAGATACAATTATTGCAGACTCAAGTCGATTAGTTCAGCCTGGAAAGCAGTGAACACCGCTTACAGTCCACTCTTTGCATCGGTGCTTATATGCCAAGCCGGAACAGCATTTTCATTCAGAAAGAAAAATTCGCCTGTTCGACGCCGTTAGTTGCGATCATGCATTTGCCTGAAGCCGGTAAAATTTTCGCGACCTTTGATCGATGTCTACACAGGGATTATCGAAAACGCAGATCATACTCATGTCGATTACCGCAGGGGTTTGTGTCGCGAACATCTATTATAATCAGCCCATTCTTGCAGAGATTGCCGCTTCATTTAACGTGAGCGAAACAAAGGCGGGGATAATTTCTGTAATCACGCAGGCCGGTTATGGACTTGGCCTGTTCTTCATTACCCCGCTCGGGGATAAAACAAACCGAAAAAAACTCCTGTTGATCCTTGAAGCAATTCTTATCGCTGCCCTTGTGGCAATGGCTTTGACGCAAAAAATTTCCAGTGTCTTTTTTGTGAGCTTGCTGATAGGACTGGCTGCGGTAATTGCCCAGGTGATCCTGCCTATGGCGGCTAGTCTTGACAAGGCAAACCGTGGCCGAACTGTCGGCATTATCTTCACCGGAATCCTGGTGGGAATACTTGCTGCGAGGGTTTTCAGCGGTTATATATCAGGATGGTTGGGTTGGCGATATGTTTATGGAATCTCGGCCATGATGGTTTTCGCGGTTGCTTTGGTGACCTACTTTTTCTTTCCGGACGCACAAACGCAATTTTCGGGTAACTATGTGCAACTGTTGAGATCTACCCTTTTTCAGCTTAAAAGATTCGCCATTTTACGGCGAACGGCTTTATTGGGATCACTCGTCTTCGGTGTTTTTTGTTCTTTCTGGACAACGCTTACATTTTATCTCAGTGGTCCTCCGTTTCACTATAAGGCTAATATCATCGGCCTTTTTGGTGTGCTGGCTGTAGCGGGAGCGGCCCTGGCGCCAGTATTTGGGAAACTGGCCGACAAAGGAAGACCTGCCCGGTCTCAGTTATTTGCCATGTCGTTGATAATCCTCGGGGTTTTGGTGATCAAAATCTTTCCACTGCAGATCTTTTCATTTGTAATTGCAGTCTTATTGCTTGACGTTGGTGTTCAGGCCACTCAGGTGACCAATCTGGCCATAATTTATTCCCTTGATGACACTGCACATAGCCGGATCAACACTGTTTATATGACGAGTTATTTCATGGGCGGATCCATCGGCACATTTACCGGTATCTGGTGCTGGCAGGCCGGCGGCTGGTCACTGGTCACCTGGCAATTATTAATCTGGGGCCTGAGTGCAATGTTTCTTGTGCTGGCTGGTTATAAACGTTAAATCACATAATTTGAGGCCAAACGAATCTCTGCGATTTGAAATAAAAAGACGAAATTTGTTGCCAATCAAAATTTTAAGTCCATATGGCTAAATCGCAGGAAACATTCGGTAAAAAAGAAAAACAAAAGAACAAGCTTAAAAAGAGACAGGACAAGGCTGAGAAGATGGAGGAACGCAAAGCCACCACTAAAAAAGGCAAGTCTCTGGAAGAAATGATGGTGTACATCGACGAAAACGGAAATTTTACTGCAACTCCCCCGGATCCAAGAAAAAAGAAGGTCTTTAACTCAAAAGACATGCAAATTGGTGTTCCCAAGCAGGAAGAACGCGAACTCGACGAAATTAGAAGTGGAGTGGTTACATTTTTTAATGGAGATAAGGGGTACGGTTTCATCAAAGATCTTCAGACCCAGGAAAGTGTTTTTATCCATGTGAATCAGCTGTCTGAACCCATCAAAGAACACGACAAAGTAACGTTTGAGGTAGAAATGGGCCATAAAGGACCTAACGCTATCAACGTTAAAAAGATCATCTGATCACCCCATTAACTCGCACACGATTCCGCAACTTCGAATAGGCTAAACCTATCCGAAGTTTTGTATGCGGTGATGTGTTGTTTAAATAACGTTATCATTGGAATTCCTTCGAAAATAATGACCATTCGATAAGCGTTGAGGGTTTATACTTTCCTGTCCATCCCAGTTCTGTCCAACATCCAACCCGGATATTCAATTGGCATACTGCTCACTTTATCAAGAAGATCAAGTTCTTCGGCAGAAAATTTTACATCTATTGCCTTGATGTTGTCATCAAGCTGTTCCATTTTATTTGCCCCGATAATTACCGTTGTCACTGCCGGCTGGTGAAGCAGCCAGGCAAGAGCCAGCTGGGCCACGCTCCTGCCCTTAGATTCGGCCATTGGCTTCAATACATCCACGATATCAAAGGCCTTGTCTTTATTGACGGGCGGAAAATCAAAATTCGCCCTGCGACCGCCTTCCTTGTTTTGCTCGACTCTCGAGTATTTTCCACTCAGTAATCCTCCTGCAAGAGGGGACCATACCATTAGCCCAACTTTTTGATCGAGAAGTAACGGGATCAATTCTCTTTCCAGGTCTCTGCCGGCAATCGTGTAATAAGCCTGCAGGGATACAAATCTGGCCTGGCGATCGTATTTGCTAAAATCAAGTGCTTTCATCAACTGCCAGGCAGCCATATTGCTTGCGCCGATATAGCGAACCTTTCCGCTTTTCACGAGATCGTCCAGCGCCCAGATAGTCTCTTCCAACGGTGTCAGCGGGTCGTAGCTGTGGATCTGGTAGAGATCAATATAATCTGTCTTAAGTCTTTTTAAACTCGCCTCCGCCTGGGCGATGATGTGCTTGCGGGTAAGTCCGGAGTCGTTTGGACCTTGTCCCATTTTGCCACGCACCTTAG
>JBDTEB010000214.1:0-5710 GCA_039922795.1 Chitinophagaceae bacterium | reverse complement strand
ATATTGGCGCGAAGCGTTATGATCTCGACCGGAAACTCATACGCTGTTTTATCAAAATCAAAGTAGTCTGAACCATCATCTACGATAATTACTGAGGAGATCCGGTGGCTTATCTGGCTAAAAGCGGGATGACCGCAAAGGATCTTCGCGCACTCGGCATCATTGTAGACAGGAACAAGTATGATGATGTCTTTCATACGCATCAAAGCCGTTGGATCAGGTTAAGAATAAAGATCATCAATGATAATTAATTATCGGGTGTAAAAGGCTTCAGCGAGCTTTTAAACGCTCTGACAGTGACAGGGAACGGGTAATGTACTTGCCGATCATATCGAATTCGAGGTTTACCAGGTCGCCTGACTTCAGGTCGCTGAGGTTAGTGTGTTTGAAGGTATAGGGAATGATGGCTACGGAGAAACTGTCTGCCGTTACATCAAAAACAGTAAGACTGATCCCGTTCAGGCAGATTGACCCCTTGTCGATGATCAGGGGTGCAAAGCTTTCCGGGAACGAAAAAGAATATTCCCAGCTTCCGTGTTTGTCGGTGACGCTGCGGGTTGTAGCCGTCGTATCCACATGACCCTGAACCAGGTGACCATCGAGCCTTCCGTTCACTGACAGACATCTTTCAAGGTTAAGCCTCGATCCAGGTACCAGCCTGCCCAGGTTGGTTTTTTTGAGGGTTTCATCAATAGCGGTCACGCAGTGGACCCCATCTTTAACTTCCTCTACCGTGAGACATACGCCATTATGGGAGATGCTTTGATCTATCTTTAACTGGTCTGATAGTTGCGACTTAATCCATAAGGTACAATTTGTTCCAGTTGTTTTGATCTCCTCCAGTATACCCATCGATTCAATTATGCCGGTAAACATAGCGTCCTGTTTAGTCGCAAATGTCGGATTTCATAATAGATTCTAATTTTTTTGAGCGGGACAAAGATTTTTGAGGAAATCGTTTATCTTTGCGTTCCTAATTACAAAAACGAGGTTCACATATGCTCATAATTGATTCAAAAGATTGCGAAAACATTGATAAGGCACTTAAAAAGTACAAGAAAAAATTTGAGAAGGCCAAAGTTCTGGTTCAGCTTAGAGAAAGACAGGCTTTCATCAAACCTTCTGTTAGAAGAAGAGCACAGGTGCTGAAGGCTGTTTACAAGGAGCAGGTGGCTGCGGGTAAGTTCGAGGATTAATCTTTTTACCTTTATATATGGTATAGCTGCAAAGTTTAATAGCTTTGCGGCTATTCTATTTTATGCCTGTCCCTGAAGACTACCCGATACAGCCTTTTCTCGATACGCTGAAGTTCGAGAAACGTTATTCTCCCCACACTTTACGGGCCTACCGGGACGACCTGGTTCAGTTTTACGATTTTTTGTATGCGCAGTTTGGCAAGGTTTCTCTTGAAGAGATCAGTTCGTCCATGATCAGAACATGGCTGGCCTCTCTCAAAGATCTTGGCATGTCGGCTAAATCGATCAACCGGAAAATTTCTTCCCTTAAGTCCTTTTTCAGGAATCAGCTTTTAACGGGAGTACTTTCAAAGACGCCAATGACGCCGGTGCGTTCGCCAAAGATCCCCAAAAGGCTACCGGTATATGTGCAGCAATCAGAAATGGAAACCCCGGCAGTTATGCCACAGGGTTTTGACGGGTACACCCATCGGCTGTTGATTTCAATATTTTATGCTACCGGATTGCGGCTCGCTGAACTCATCAACCTGAAGGAAAACGATGTTGATTATTATACGCGTTCCCTAAAAGTTCTGGGTAAGGGGAGAAAGGAAAGAATCATCCCGCTGGGATCTGCCTTGCTCACTGAAATTGCCGCTTACAAAACGCAAAAAACAGCTTTGCCTGTGGAAGCTGACAGGCTGTTTTTACTCGTTACACCGAAGGGTTCCAGGATTTATCCAAAATATGCTTATAGGGCAGTTACGGGCTATCTTTCCCAGGTGACGACATTATCGAAAAAAAGTCCGCATGTACTCAGGCACAGTTTTGCGACACATCTGACCAACAATGGCGCAGAACTCAATGCAGTAAAGGAGTTGTTGGGCCATTCCAGTCTTGCCGCCACGCAGGTTTACACACACAACAGTATAGACAGGCTGAAAGAGATCCACGAGCGTGCGCATCCGAAATCCTGAACTTTTAATAGTATGTATGTAGTAAATTTTAAGAGGAAAATTCGCAGTAGTTTATTTGGATGACGATGGTTGTTGAAGTAACTTCATAAGCGTGGGAAAAATATTTTTCCACAAGATTTTTACCAGTTCTTTCTTTATTGTATCACCAAAAATGCGATTGTTATGAACGTTAACATTCAGACAGTACACTTTGAAGCAGACAACAAATTAGTTGACTATGTAAACAAGAAATTAGAGAAGCTCTCCACTTTTCATGACCGGATCATCAGGGTAGAGGTTTTTTTGAAACTCGACAACATTGTTCACAATATTAAAGACAAGATCGCGGAAATCAGGGTGCATGTACCTAGGCACAATTTCTTTGTAAAATCCAGCAGCAAGTCATTTGAAGAATCTTTCGACTCGGCGCTCGAATCAATGGTAAGCCAGATAAAACGTAAAAAAGAACGGCTGGCGGCGTGACCCCCAAAAAACATTTAAGACCTTTTCGGAGGTCTTTTTTTATTTAAGCCCACCGGACGTTGATTTTTTATGAAAAAAAAGGTGAAAATTTGCGCGCTGAAAGGCGTCGAAAAAATTCTGATTCAAAATTTTTCAAATTCAAGATTTCACCTACCTTTGCCTTCCCAAAAAAAAGGGTAGAAAATATACCCATTTGCTTAGGGATAGTTCTTTTAAAAAGTTCGCTTGAATAATCGCCAGAGTAGCTCAGTTGGTAGAGCAGCTGATTTGTAATCAGCAGGTCGGGGGTTCGACTCCCTTCTCTGGCTCTGTGAGATTTGAACCGAAAATCACAGTATCGATAAACAAGAAGGATTGAAAATTTGTCTGGGCGGGTTCCAGAGCGGCCAAATGGAGCGGACTGTAAATCCGCTGTCTACGACTTCAGTGGTTCGAATCCACTCCCGCCCACAGATAGATGGCTGCAATTAAAAGGAAGAGTTGTTTCTTTTCGTTTTCTTTGCAGCTTAATGCGGAAGTAGCTCAATTGGTAGAGCGATAGCCTTCCAAGCTATAGGTTGCGAGTTCGAGACTCGTCTTCCGCTCAATTCTTGTTTATTTGTACCCATTCGTATCAAGTGAAAACTGCGGGCTCCTGATCTGATAAGCCGTTGTAGCTCAGGGGTAGAGCACTTCCTTGGTAAGGAAGAGGTCGTGAGTTCAATTCTCATCAACGGCTCCAAATCGGATTTGTGATCTTTTTCAAGGTTGTTGCGAGAATTTGCGCAGCATTAAACGGGAAGATCAGGACACAGGCTGTAAGAGAGAGAAACGATGTTTATTTTTTAAACTACAAATACAATCTAAAACAAATAAAAATGGCAAAGGAGACCTTTAAGAGGGAAAAACCTCACGTTAACGTTGGTACAATCGGCCATGTTGACCATGGTAAAACTACTTTAACAGCAGCTATCACTGATATTCTATCAAAGAAAGGGCTTGCGACAAAGAAGAACTACGATGAAATTGACGGAGCGCCTGAGGAGAAAGAAAGAGGTATTACGATCAACACAGCGCACGTTGAGTACCAGACGCTGAAGCGTCACTACGCACACGTGGATTGCCCGGGTCACGCCGACTACGTAAAAAACATGATTACAGGTGCTGCCCAGATGGACGGTGCTATTCTTGTTGTAGCCGCTACCGATGGACCAATGCCCCAGACAAAAGAACACATCCTTCTTGCGCGCCAGGTTGGTGTGCCAAGAATTGTTGTCTTCATGAACAAGGTTGACCTTGTTGATGATCCTGAACTTCTTGAGCTGGTTGAGATGGAAATTCGCGAGCTTCTTTCATCATACGGTTTTGATGGTGACAACACACCGATCATACAGGGTTCTGCAACGGGTGCACTGGCTGGTGACGAAAAATGGATAAAGGCGATCGATGATCTGATGGATGCCGTTGATGAATACATTCCAGTGCCTCCACGCCCGGTTGATCTTCCCTTCCTGATGTCTGTTGAAGACGTTTTTTCAATCACTGGTCGTGGTACGGTTGCCACCGGTCGTATCGAGAGAGGCAGAATCAAGGTTGGCGAAGGAATCGAAATTGTTGGTTTGATGGAAAAACCATTGACTTCTACCGTTACCGGTGTTGAAATGTTCAAGAAATTGCTCGACGAAGGTGAAGCTGGCGACAACGCAGGTTTGTTGCTTCGTGGTATAGAAAAGAATCAGGTTCGTCGTGGTATGGTTCTGTGCAAGCCAGGATCGATCACTCCGCATACTGACTTTAAAGGCGAAGTTTACGTATTGAGCAAAGAAGAGGGTGGACGTCATACTCCATTCTTTAATAAATACCGTCCACAGTTTTACTTCCGTACAACTGACGTAACAGGAGAGTGTGAACTGCCGGCAGGAACTGAAATGGTTATGCCTGGTGACAATACATCACTTACTGTGAAGCTCATTCAGCCAATCGCGATGGAAAAAGGTTTGAAATTTGCGATTCGTGAAGGTGGCCGTACCGTTGGTGCCGGACAGGTAACTGAGATTCTTAAGTAATTTCGTTTACGACTTTTATAAAGCCATTAGCAGTAATGACTTTGGCTGTTAGTTAATTTTATTAAATTTGCTGGCAGCTAAATGATTAGGGCTAATGGCTTTCTTACACGGGCATAGTTCAATGGTAGAATAGAGGTCTCCAAAACCTTTGATCTGGGTTCGAATCCTAGTGCCCGTGCTTACTGGCTTTTTTTATCTCGCAGGATTGAACATCCGGTGACGAAACTTTTAAATACTATGAACAAATTAGGGGCATATCTGGGCGATTCGTATAAAGAATTGATGGAGAAAGTGACCTGGCCAACCTGGGAGCAACTTCAGCAATCAACTGTTATAGTATTGATAGCTACACTGGTAATTACTTTGGTCGTTTCAGTGATGGACTTTTTCTCAAGCGAACTGCTCAAGGGTATATATAAACTGTTTTAAACATTAACTATGGAAGCAGTAACAAAGGAAGAAACCAAATGGTATGTGCTGAGGGTCGTGAGCGGAAAGGAAAGAAAAGTGAAGGAATATCTCGATAAAGAGATTACCCGAAGCGGATGGAGCGAGATCATCAAACAGGTTTTTCTTCCTGTTGAAAAGGTTTATAAGGTACTGAACGGCAAGAAAGTGATGAGGGAGAGGAACTATTATCCTGGTTACGTAATGATCGAGATACTGGAAAATAAACTGGGTGACGATATCCGCGAAACGATCAAGAATACTTCCAATGTTATTCATTTTCTTGGAAAAGAAAACCCGATCGCTCTTCGTAAGGCTGAAGTGAACAAGATGCTCGGCAAAATGGATGAAATGGCTGAAGCCGGTGGAGTAAGCATGGTGGAACCATTCATTGTTGGCGAAACGATCAAGATAATCGAGGGACCGTTTAACGATTTCAATGGAATCATTGAAGACGTAAACGATGAAAAGAAGAAGTTGAAAGTAACTGTGAAGATCTTTGGCCGCTCAACGCCTGTGGAATTGAATTACATGCAGGTAGAGAAACTGAATTAATCATCAACTGATATATTATTAAAAAGCCGCTATATAGCGGCTTTTTTGG
>JBDTEB010000213.1:0-3011 GCA_039922795.1 Chitinophagaceae bacterium | reverse complement strand
TAACGGCATGCCGGTGACTGGTATAAAAAGCGTCACCATAATTTCCCCTACTGCGGAATTGGCAGATGCCATGGCGACTCCTGTTATGGTGATGGGTGTAAAAGTTGGACTTCATCTCATAAACCAGATGAAGCAGGTTGCGTGTATAATTATCGACGATGGAAATATTATTCATGTCTCAGATAATATTAATTTAAAACAATAATGGTCATAAAGAAAACAGCAACGATAGTATTTATCTTCTCGCTTGCCATGATTTTCTTCTCTGCCTGCACTCCGGTAAAAGGATATCAGAAGAGCAGGATAAATGATTCAGAAATGGAACTGGGCGCTCGTAAATCTCAAAAGTTTGAACAAAGTTTTCAGCTATACCGGGAGGGTGCCTCAGGGGCAAATGGTGGAAAAAACAGTGGCGGTTGTGGTTGTAACTAGGAAAAGAAATGAAAAAAGTATATTCTGCAGTTCTCGCCATGTATCTGGGGATTTTATCTTCACATGCCCAGGTGACCACTAAATCGGTCGAAGACACGACAAATTATCAAAGCCGCAAGTTAAAACTGGATGAAATAAATATTGTCTCGGCGTATTATCACCAGGATGGTAATAATTCAGCGGTCACAGGGGGAGTTGGTACTGAAAAACTTTCCGATTTTGCTAATACTTTTGATATTCAGCTTTCGAAATACGATCGTAAATCCAGGAAAAATGCTTTTCATTTTGAGGTTGGCGTAGATCATTATACTTCTGCTTCCTCTGACAAGATTGATCCGAACAGTATTTCGTCTGCATCCATGCAAGACACCAGAGTATACCCATCACTTAACTGGACCCGAACAAATGAGAAGTTGGGAACGGCCTTCGGCTTTACGGGCTCTTACTCTCATGAATATGATTATCAATCATTTGGTGCGGGCTTTAACTATACGAAAATCTCATCTAATAAAAACCGGGAATTTGACTTTAAGGGACAAGCCTTTCTCGATACCTGGAAAGTAATACTACCTGTGGAACTGCGTCCACCAGGATATGGTTCGGGGTCGGAAGAAGACAGCAGAGGCAATGTGGACTACCGGCCACGAAATTCTTTCAGCGGTACTTTTTCTCTTTCCCAGGTTATTAATACCCGGTTGCAAGCCTTGATAATGATCGAGCCCGCCTGGCAGCAGGGCTTGCTGGCAACACGCTATCAACGGGATTATTTTACAGACGGTTCGGTGCGTGTAGAAAACCTTCCCGATAATCGTTATAAACTTCCCGTTGCTTTTCGATCCAGTTATTTTCTTGATGATCATTATATCATCCGCAGTTTTTATCGGTATTATATTGACAATTGGGGAATGCAAGCGCACACGGCGGAAATAGAAATTGCAATCAAATTCAGTGCTTTTCTCTCCGTGAGCCCATTTTACAGGTACCATAATCAGTCGGGTGTGCGTTATTTTGAACCATACGGACAGCATAAAACCTCGGATACATATTATACCAGCGACTATGACCTTTCAAAGCTGACCAGCAATTTTATGGGTGCAAATCTGAGATTATCACCTCCAAAGGGAGTGTTCGGTTTACAGCAGTTCAATTCTCTGGAATTGCGATATGGACATTATATACGGTCCACCGGATTAAACAGTGATATCGTTACTCTCGCAATGAAATTCAAATAGTAGAGGAATCAATGCTGCCATGCCAGAGGTTGACCTAGCAAAAAAACAAACTGTATTATCTAGGATCTGTTTGCTTTCTTATTGCCGTTGATCATTCCTGATATGATCCCGCTGTGGCTTGTAACGTCTGCCCTGACTGTTCCTATCAAGTGGGCGATGATGTAAAAATAGATCAGATATTGAACGAAACTGTGCACACTTTTAATTGGGCCATGAATCTCCTTTAAGAATGGAACATCTTCAAAGGCAAGTCCGAGCCCTGTGAGTGCCATAACCAGGAAGATGGAATAAAAAAACAGATAGCCTGCCTTAGCCATTAAATAATGACTTTTATCGCTAAAGGCAAAAAGCCGGCCCGGTACATTCAGCGCATTTTTGATTTTAGCAGAGAGCTTTTCTTCTTTCGAATGAAAGATTTCAATGAATACTCTGCTTAGCAATAAAAAGCTCAGTCCATACCCAATATATTTGTGAAGCATCCATAGCTTGTCATTATATTCATGAGCCACCGCGCGGGCCTGTATTTTGGTAACACTGCCGCCTTTGGATTCAATTTGTTCTTGCACCAGGGTTATATTGTCCCCGGTAGAAAAAAAGGTGGATGCCAGTAGCACGGTAATTAGCGTGCAGGATATTCCCAGAAAAAGCAGCCAATGCCAGATTCTTACCGAAAGTGAATGTCTCTCACTAAACAACGAATTTTCAATTTCACCTGTCTGCAGTAATTCATTCATACTTCAAGATAACGAAAGATTCTGAGGAAAAACTTAACCTGTAAATGGGAAATCTCAATAAACCGAATTAATATTCAAAATAAAAACGGAAGAATTCCTCTTCCGTTTTTCATTTTCACCTTAGTGTCAAATGACCTTTCAAATAATGCTTCATAGACATCGAATGCGCCTCAGATATTCGTACAGCTATATGTGTTTGAGGCTGAAATTAAGCTTGAATTTTTCATTAGATATGCTGATTTGCGGGGAATTTCTACTTTTCTTTTTCCCCTTTCAGCGTCTTCAACAGCAATTGCGCAACCGCTTCCGATGAGCCCGGGTTTTGCCCTGAAATCAACAAGCCATCCTGTTGCACATAAGAGGCCCAGTCAGGCCCTTTGCTGTAATGGGCGCCCAGTTTTTTGAGTTCGTCTTCCAATAAAAACGGCACAACTGCCGTCAGTCCTACGGCTTCTTCCTCCGTGTTGGAAAAGCCGGTCAGCTTTTTTCCTTTAACCAGGGGTTCACCATTTTCTGCTTTCACCTTTACTAAAGAAGCTGGCGCATGGCACACGAAGGCGACTGGCTTCTGCGTGTTATAAAAGTCTTCTATCAGTTGTATAGAATTTTGATT
>JBDTEB010000212.1:0-5679 GCA_039922795.1 Chitinophagaceae bacterium | reverse complement strand
CAGTTTTTCAAAATGGGTGGCCGGGATGCTCATCCAGTAAATCCCTTTGTCTTTTGCTCCAAGCATGTTAAAGGACATACTGGCGAAAATTGTCCCCGAGATAATTAAACCGACCAGGTAGATAATATAGGTATCCCGTTCACCATAGCGCGGGAATGATGCTGACATCCAAAAGACGAAAATCAGCGAGAGTAGACCCAGCAAGGCTAGCGCTGAAAAGAGATAGAGTTTGGCGTTCTCAAAAAATTGCTTCACGATCAGTTTGCCAAGTCTCGAAAAGCTGAATGTATTTGACATAAAATGATGTTGATTCTGTTGAATTAATATTTTACGGGGACTACTTTGTTTTTGAAAACATCTCTCACGGCATCTCCATTGGTTACGACTGCCTTGTACAATAGTTCAAGGTCGAGTTTCGTATCTTCTCCATCCATATTTGAGGCTACGATGGCCGTACCCTGCAAGGATTGTTCTTTGTAAAGCGCATCTTTTGTTTCATTGGGATCGAAGGAGATCTTGAACTGGATCCGACGGTTGATAGACTCAATCGTTTGATCGAAAAGTATTTTGCCTTCATCGATGATGGTGATTCTGTCGATCAGGCTTTCAAGATCTTTAACCTGGTGCGTGCTGATGATAATACACTTGGTTTCGTCCGTTGCGCCTGCGATCACCTGTCTGAACTTGCTTTTGCTCATGATGTCGAGGCCATTGGTTGGTTCATCCATTAAAAGAAGAGAAGTGTTGCAAGCCAGCCCGAAGCTGATCAATACTTTTTTCTTCTGTCCGTAGCTCATGCTCTGGAGGGTATTTTCGAGAGGGATCTCAAATTCTGTTAGATAAGCATTGAATTGGTCGTGACTGAATTTTGGGTAGAAGGGAGCGTTTAGCTTTACATATTTTGCTACGGACACATCGGGGAGATAGAATTCTTCCGCTACCATGAAAACGTCCTGCAAAAAAGCCGGGTGCCTTTTGCCGGGAACAAAACCCATGACGTCGATATGGCCTTCGGTGGGAAACAGTAACCCGGCAATATTCCTGAGGAGTGTCGATTTGCCGGTTCCGTTTTTACCGAGCAGCCCGTAGATATGTCCGGCCTGGAGAGAAAGGCTTAGCCCGTTAAAGACCTTGCGTTTTTTGTATCCAAAATGAAGATTTTCAATTTTAACCATGTTTGTGTGATTTAGTGTACTACGTCAATAGTACACTACAAATGTATGCATCGATTTCAGATATCCAAATTTTTTGAGATTTTTTTTTGAAATTTTTTTATCGAGGGTCAAATAAGTGGTTGACAGGTGCATTATTTACCGTGTTATTTGACCTGTAGGGTCTATCCATTTGTAGCCCGCATAGCGTGTATAGGTATTCCGCAGAAGGTGGAGTCCTTGAATATTGTGAAGGTCAACTTACCTTGTTATTTGACCCATAGGGTCTACCCATTTGTAGCCCACATTACCTGTACTGGTATTCCGCCGTAGGTAGAGCCCTTGAATATTGTGAAGGTCAACTTACCATGTTATTTGACCCGTAGGATCTACCCATTTGTAGCCACATTACGTGTACAGGTATTCCGCCGTAGGTGGAACACTTGAAATTTGTAAAGGTCAACAGGTTATCGAATGCGAAGGGTTGCCTCTCTGAGGCAAAGCCGATCAATCAATGTGGTTGCTACAAATGGGTAGCCTCTCTGAGGCAAATCCGATAAATCAACGCCGTTGCTACAAATGGGTGGCCTCTCTGAGGCAAATCCGGCCAATCAATGTGGTTGCTACAAATGGGTAGCCTCTCTGAGGCAAAGCCGATCAATCAATTTGATTGCTACAAATGGGTTGCCTCTCTGAGGCAAAAGGCATTGCTGCCTTTCTGAGGCAAAAGACATTGCTGCCTTTCTGAGGAAAAGACATTGCTGCCTGGAATCTGCCGTTGAGATATTTGGCGATTACGTTTTATGCAAGAGCGATGCAGATAACGCTAAAGATTCCTGCGCCTACTTTTTTACACCGTCCCCCCGACGATTCAAAACATGGGAGGTAACCGCAATCTGCTGCTTAAACAATTTTCCATTTTCCGTCCACCACCAGTACCATTCTCCACCAAGGGCCTTGTCAACCTTGATATCATTGACTGGGAAATAGCCCTTTCCAGCCCCGGTGCCCTGGATCTCATACACTCTCAAAGCCTGATTTCCATCCACCCAGCGAAGCGCTCTGCCTGGAGTTATTATTTCAGGAGTTTTTGATTTATCCGAAATAATAAAATACGCCTTGCTGTCGCCAATAACTTTTGCATGTCCAAGGTCATCGATACAGACAGCCGTTTTTTCATTGGCTGCAATGCCGATTGGGTAGATCTTCCAGTCATTGATGATCCTCGCCAGAAAGGTAACGTGACGGCCCTCCCGGTTTCGTGTGAGGTAATGCTGGTCGGTGATCACGTTGCGAAGAAACGGCGCATGCAGAAAATCATTATTATACAGTGTAACTTTTTTATCAAACGGATTTATCATCGCCGAGTCGGATACAATGCTGCCTTCTTCGCCGCTGTAATAAATTCCGCCAAGGATAGCGCATCCCGCACTGGTGCCGCCAAAAGGCACTTTTTTTTCATTTAGTAAATAATTCAATGCCGCAGATGTTCGGGTGCCCTTCCAGAATTTCATGTAATCCGCCTGGTCACCACCGGCGATCCAGAGCAGTTCTGCATTTCGGATCACCTGCGCCACTGCCGGATCATCAGCCAGCGCCCGGGTATTGATCAGCAGGGTTTCCACAGACTTCAGTTTTCCCAATCCAAAAATATAAGGATTATATGCCGCTGTTCCCGAAGCCCTGATCACCACTGCATTTCCACCGCCACTTCTTTCAATCATCCATTTAAATGCCGAATCAACATCTTTTCCTCCCCCCATCAATACCACCGCGCCACGGGTTTTTGTTTTTACGTCAGTGATGTCGCCCACGTAACCCAGCGAGCCGGGGTGAGGTTCGATGTTAGCGGCAAAGTGACCCCCGGAGTGCACCTTACAACCCGTCACGAGCGTGACAAGCAATATAAAAGTGAGAATAGATTTCATGTGTTAATAACCGGTATTCTGCGCCATATTTTTATTTAGCTTGATCTCTGAATCCGGGAGCGGAAACGCATACTGTGCCTGCGTTGGCGTCAGCAGGTTTGAACCAAGCGTGTTGATCGCGTCATTGGGTTGGCGCACGATACTCAATCCTCTTCTTCTCAAATCAAAAAAGCGATGCCCTTCAAAAGCAAGTTCTTTATAACGTTCCGCGTACACAGAATCGATCAGTTGATTCTTTGAGGTAAATGCCTGGTTGGTATAGCCGCTGATCCTCGCTGCCCTCAGGGCATTCAGGTCTGCAGCCGATTCGGTAAGCATTGCTTTTTCTGCATAAGCCTCGGAACGGATCAGGAACATTTCACCCGTTCGATACAGTTTCACATCTGCAAGATTCGCCGTAGCTACCCCGGCGTATTTGGTGACGATATTCGTCATTTTTCCCGGGCCCCTTGTGTTGTCAACCTTGATGTAAGAGGTAAAACGGATGTCGTTGACGCGGTCAAACTGTCCCATCAATTTATAGGCGGGGGCATAAAGCACGATATTGCTGGTACGAAAATAAAAATCACCCAGTAGACCGTCTGCTGCTGTTGCTCTTTTCAGTTTCCAAAACACTTCCGCATCATTTTGATCTTTCCATATTAAAGGAAACTGCGTTTTGGTCGCCAGCGGTAACGATGTAATCGCTTCCGTCGCAAAACTTACGGCATTATCCCAGTTCTTTTCATATAGGGCAACACGGGCCTGGATAGCAGAAACAGCAGCTTTGGTGATCCTCGTTTTATCTCCAAAAGAAGAAGGGATCAATGGTTTGGCCGCTTCGAGGTCGGTTTTTATCTTTGCGACCGTGGCTTCAAAGCTAAGTCTTGATGGCAGCCCGATGACCGACTGCTCCATGTAGGCCACACCTGCTGCGCCTGTTTCGTATTTGTATGCGAAGTTCCTCAGAAGTTCAAAATGACAGTAACCCCTTAATGCCAGCAGTTCTCCGCGGTATTGATCTTTTAAAGCCTGTTCACCTGGTGATGAGGAGATAATATCGAGAGCTGCAAGTACCCTGTTGACCCTGTCGATAGCCACATAGTTTTCACTGAAAGCCGCTGTGATCGTACCATTGCTTCCATCATACTGCCAGCGGTGTGTGGCCACGCCTCCACCGGTAGTATTTTCTGTTGGCAACATACACTCGTCACTCACGAGTGAAGTGTTGGTAATATCGCTGGTGCCCAACACCGCATAGGCGCCGATCAATCCAAGATTGATATCGGCAATATTCCTGAAAGCCCTGGTAGCTTCGATGGTATCTGTTGGAGTAAGGTCGAGCCCTTTTTTGCAGGATGAAATAATTACGGGAGCGAGAAGGAAAATATATTTAAAATATCTTTTGATCATGATCTGTACTTTTAGAAGTTAACGTTTAATCCGGCGGTATACGTTCTTGGACTTGGATAGCTGAACCTGTTGTATTCGTTGCCGTTTTCAGGATCGAATCCACGCCAGTCTGTCCAGGTATATAGGTTCTCCCCCTGCACAAAAACGCGGATGCCGCGAATGCCTTTCAGTTTGGAAAATACGCTCACGGGGATAGTGTACCCGATATTTACATTTCTCAGTCTCGTATATGAGGCGTCATAAATGTCTCTTGAGGTGTAATTGCGTGGGGCACCAATTCGTGGAAGGATGGCGATATCACCGGGTTTTTTCCAGCGGTCGTAGAGCATACGCGTGCTTTGATTACTGGTTTTGAAACTCGGATTTTCAGTATAGTAGTCCTCATTGTTATAGCGCTGAACATCTGCCACGAATACTACCAGCGCAGTGGCGGTGAAGCCTTTCCATTGCAATGAAGTATTAAAAGCACCAGTGGTTGAGGGATTGTACGTTCCAAATTCTGCAACGCTGAGTGTGGCTGCATTGTACGTGGTTGTGATCGCTCCCGTGGTGGTATAATATTGGGGATTGCCGGTGGCCGGATCGACACCTGCCCATTTTGGTGCGAAGTGAGTGCCGAGGGGTTTGCCGACCATTATTATCCCGGTGTAACCGATGTCAAAAGCGTCTGCACCGCCCAGGTCGGTGACCTGATTTTTGTTATAAGCAATATTTCCCCCAAGGGTCCAGGTAAGTTCTTTATTTTTTATCACATCAACCTGAAGGTCGAGTTCAACACCTTTGTTGCGTACCGATCCTGCATTCAGCAGCGTTGAGCTGAAACCGGATGTGATAGAGATCGGACGATTAAAAAACAGGTTGGAAGTATTCTTTTCATATACATCTGCAATAACTCTGATACGACTTTTCAGCAACTGAAGATCAAAACCCGCGTTGAATTCTTTGGTGTATTCCCAGTCGTAGTCTTCATTCCCCGGGGCCGTGGGCCGGATACCCTGGATTCCGCCGTAAGTGGTAGATCCAAACGCCGCCACATAACCGAAATTGCTCGGAAACTGGCTGGCAGTGGTACCATAGCTTGTTCTCACCCTAAGCGCAGAGATTATTTCTACGTCAGCAAGGAAATTTTCTTTTTTTGCATCCCAGCTAAGGCCTGCGGAGTAGAATCCGTGCCACCTGTTTTTCAGGGGTACCGTCGACGAACCATC
>JBDTEB010000211.1:0-11959 GCA_039922795.1 Chitinophagaceae bacterium | reverse complement strand
CAGTCATCGGTATAACCCCGAATTCGGTGCTAGTGACGACGTAATTCACTCCTGGAAAATGGGTGGAGAGATAGGTTGTCAAAGATTCAGCGTATTGTTCAGGCCTGAGCAGTTGTTTGCTGAACAGGGTGTATTCAACAAGGGCGGTATTTTTTGTAAACGGCATCACATATACAAAACTGCATCCGTGCTCCTGAGAGGTTCGGAAATCCATTAATGTGGCCGTCTGTTCATCAAATACTTCCGATTCCATTTCGACGATCCACCCGGTAAAATGTTGCAATAGATTATGTGTCCCGTTTGCTTTCACAGACTCCTTTAACCGGATCGAATTAAACACATAATCCCCGCTGAGGATCTGGCCATTAATTTCGATGCAAGCCTGTTCCCCATCATTTCTTACGGCAGTTATTTCACCATATTCAACAGTAATGTCCTTCTGTGCATTTATTATGTCAAAACAGTACTGATAAAAATCAATTCCCCTGATCATTTTATACCTGTAGGGGGCGATATCCAAGTGCTTCGAGAATCCGGTATTAAAAATGGAAATCCTGTTCCATGATTTAAAAATCAGTTCTTCAAACAAGCCATTTTCCTTCTCCCAGAAACACCAGGTCCGGTCATTAAACTTTTTTGGTTCTTTATCTGCAAGCAGGATTTTACTATCCGCGAATTTTCCGGAGAGGATCATACGGACGAGCAAACTAAGGCCTGCGGCTCCCGCTCCGGCGATGATAAAATCAAAGTGTTTATGCTGCATTGCGGATTCTTCGAAGAGAAGTGCTATCCTGCGTTGGGAGATTTTACAATAGGGTGAGTATGCTGTCTCTGCAGATCGCGCTTTATCTTTTCAAGATATTTGCGGTGAACCAGCAGCATACCAAAAGATTCTCCTTCTTCTTTGCCCAGATGTTTGTGATGCATTTTATGTGCCCAGCGGATAGTGCGCACATAAATATTATCTGTCCGCGTAAACCATTTGAACCGCTGATGTATAATCACCTCGTGTACGATGAAGTAAGCAAAACCATAGGCCATAACGCCGAAGCCCAGGGCCTGTAACCAGTAGATTTCGTCAAGTGTTCCAAACAGGATACACAGGAAACTGGGTATAGCGAAAATCACAAAAAAAGCATCATTTTTTTCGAAAAAACCAGGCCGTTTTTTATGATGATCCTCATGCAGATACCAGAGAAAACCATGCATTACATATCTGTGCGTAAGCCAGGTAATTCCCTCCATTACGGTAAAAACAAAAACAAGAATGGATATGTATAGGATAACACTCATCGATTGATTTTATTGTACAGATTCTGTACCTCTGGTTTTTAAATCCTGCATCCATTTTTTCACCAGAGGAAAAGCAATATGAAACCAGCTGGTAAATTTCCCGGGACTTTCGATGAGCATTCTGTGCACCTCTTCGAGAGAATGGAATGCTGTGGAATGCACTTCATCGGGATTCGCATGGATGTCACCGTTATACCGCCCAATAAATACATGATCAAATTCAAATTCGGTAAGACCATTATCAAAATCGGTTTTGTACCTGAAATCGAAGATCTTTTTTAGTCTGGTATTAAAACCCAGTTCTTCGAACAGGCGGCGGTGGGCAGCGACGACGGTTTCTTCCCCGGGAAAAGGATGACTGCAACAGGCATTTGTCCAGAGACCGGCGCTATGATATTTTTCCATCGCTCGCTGCTGCAGAAGCATCTTGCCTTCCTTATTAAAAATGAAAACGCTGAATGCGCGATGCAAAAGGCCTTTACGGTGCGCCTCCATTTTCTCCATGGTACCAACCGGGTGATCCAACTCATTCACGAGCACTACTTCTGTATATATTTCTGTTGTGTTCAAGGCCTTATCGATTTACGGGTGCTTCAATCAGCCTCAGTTGATTCTTCAATCCCGCCCGCATAATAATAAACATCTTGCTATAATTCGGTATTCTTATTCTTTCTTCAAAAATCCTCGATGGTTGTAGTCTTTTTATCTTTTTGAAGAGAGAGAGGTAGTATTTATAGGCTACGTAAACACCAAACCTGGCCTTGATGGGCAGCTTCAGAATACCTGCATACGCAGCGTTAAAATCAGACTGGATATCTTCCTCGATCTTTAATTTGTCGCCACTGGTGAAATTGTCAAAATCGCATGAGGGAAAATAGATCCTGTTGAGACCTGTAAAATCAGATTTTACATCACGCAAAAAATTCACCTTTTGAAAAGCGGCACCAAGCGACTGAGCAAAACCTTTCAGCTTGTCATATTCGCTACGCCTGCCTTCACAAAAAATATACAGACACATCAGACCTACTACCTCTGCAGAGCCGTAAATGTATTCATCATATCCTGACTTATCGTACTTGATGCACTGCAGATCCATCTCCATGCTTTTAAAGAATGCAAGAATCAACTGCCTGTCGATCGCGTACTTGTTAACGGTGAGTTGAAAGCTCTGCAGTATAGGGTTAAGGCTAATACCTTCGTTCAAAGCCTCAAAAGTGTCCGACTTGAAACGAGCGAGCAGTTCCGTCTTGTCGAAGTCGTGAAAAGTATCTACGATCTCATCGGCAAACCGAACGAAGCCATAAATGCTGTAAATAGGATTACGAAGGTCCCGGTGAAGCAATTTGATGGCAGAAGCGAATGAAGTGCTGTAGCGCTCCGTGGTCACTTTACTGCATCGTAAGCTTACATCGTGAAACAGATCCATCATACTGTAATACGTTATTTAAAAAAAAATTCCAGCCGTGCCAGGATACTCCTGCAATATAAACCTTATGCTTAACACTGGCCGTGTTGGTTGGTTTGAACAAATCTTCAAAATCTTTATGTGCTGAGGCTCAAATTCTTGTAAATAGCTACACTGTATCCTTTCTAGAAATGCTTTATCACTTCGCCGGCTACCACCTCCCCAGAAACCAGGGAAGGGGGCACTCCAGGTCCAGGAACCGTCAATTGCCCGGCATAAAACAGATTTTTGACTTTTTTACTGCGGCAGGAAGGTTTCAGGATGGCTGTTTGACGCAAAGTATTAGCCAAACCATAAGCATTTCCTTTAAAAGAATGATATTCTTCTTTGAAATCCGTGATACCGAAAGATCGTTTGAAAGTGATTGAATCAAGAATATTTTCACCCACCTGTTTTTCCATCCGGGATAAAATCTTCAAGAAATACGCTTCCCTCTTTTCTTCGCTATCCCCCTCCAGGCCCGCAGCCACAGGAATCAGGAAGAAAAGGTTTTCACAACCTGCAGGTGCAACCGAAGCATCGGTCACAGAGCTGGCACATACATAAAACAGCGGATTCTCCGGCCAGGAAGGGTCCACGTATATTTCATTTGCATGCTCTTCGAACGGCACGTCGAAAAACAGGGAGTGATGCTGCAGACCTCCGATTTTTTTATTCAGGCCCACATAATATAAGATACAGGATGGAGCCATCTTCCTGCTGTCCCAGTAGGCATCGCTGTACGACCTTGAAGCCGATGGCAACAGGTGTTTTTCAATAAAATGGTAGTCTCCCGCCCCGATAATCACATCTGCATTATGCAAAGCAGATACGCCCGCTTCGTTTGACCGCGTGCGGGATTTGATTCCCTTTGCCTGGCGGTCCTCAATAATTATCGCTTCAACTTCCTGCTCGTAATGAAAATGTACACCAAGTTCTTTTGCCAATCCCTCCATACCCTTCACGATACTGTACATGCCTCCCTCGGGATACCAGGTGCCCCCTACTATGTCGGCATAGTTCATCAGGCTGTACAAAGCTGGCGTATCAGTGGGCAGGGCGCCGAGAAAGAGCACCGGGAATTCCAGGATCTTGCGTATGCGGGGATGATTGAAAAACTTCGCCACATGCTTCTGCATGGAAGTAAAAAGGTCAAGTCGAAAGATGCCGGTTAATACATCCAGGTCGATAAATTCACTAAGGGATCTGCCCGGCTTGAACACAAGCTTTTTCATTCCTGCCTTGTATTTGAACGCAGCTTCCCCGAGAAATTTGTCCAGTTGTAAAGCCGCGCCGGGTTCCATGCTTTCGAAGAGTGCCTTCATTTCTTCCAGATCTGAAGGCAGGTCGGTGAAGCCTTCGTCCCAATACACTCTGTAAGACGGATCAAGCCTTTTTAATTTGTAGAAATCCTGGGTAGTCTTTCCAAACTGGTTAAAATAACGCTCGAATATGTCAGGCATCCAGTACCAGCTTGGGCCCATATCAAATACAAAACCGTCGGCGCTTAGCTGTCTCGCCCTGCCTCCCGGTTGAGCATGTCTTTCAAAAACATGAACTTCCCAACCCGCCCGCGCCATAAATGATGCTGCAGACAAACCGGAAAACCCTGCCCCTATAATGATGACTTTTTTTGGCAAACCTTAAAAATTATTCATTTCAAAAACCTGATGCGCCTGAATATTGCTGTTAGAACACTAACATACGGAATTAGTCAAACAAAAAGGGTTTGCAAAAAAAAATGCAAACCCTTGTTGTTTATAACGGCGCTTTTAAAAGCGCTGAATCTGAGCCTTTAATAATTTTCGGGCAAAATGTATTCTGCTTTTAATTGTACCCAATGGCTCAGCAAGCATTCCCGCGATTTCGTGGTACTTGTATCCATCAAAATACAAAAGAAAAGGGTTACGAAAAATTTCAGGAAGTCCGTGAATGGCTGCTTTAAGATCTTTTAACTTAAGATTGCTTTCGGCTTCGTTCGTTGAAACTGCCTGGTTATAATCCAGCAGAAAATCATTGGGGGTATTATCGAAGATCGTGTTTTGCTTGGCCTTTCTTCGGTAATTGTTGATAAATATGTTTCGCATGATCGTGTAGAGCCATGCTTTGATGTTGGTGCCTACGTTGTACTTGTCTTTATTCGCAAGTGCCCGGTAGAGCGTTTCCTGGTAGAGGTCCTGTGCGGCTTCGTTATCCCTTGTGAGCGTAATGGCAAAGGGCTTCAGAAACTCTGCGTTATTTACAAGAAGTTGATCGAATTCCAAGGCTGACATAATTGATTTTGTTTAAGTTGAACCGGGGTAAAATTAAACACTATTACGTTTTCGCCCAAATCTTTTTTGAAATTGTTTGTTAACAATTTTGGTATTGATAATCAAAACGTTATAAAAAGTCAGTAAAAAATCTTGAAGATGGGGAATTAAAGTGCAGCTACGTACTCCTGCACTTCTGCCAAAGACCTGCGGAAATTCACGAAAGGAGGCACTTTCTTCTTATAGGTCTGAACGAGTTGGCCGGAAATTATCAGTTCGAAATTTTGCAGTTTTGTTTGAACCAGGGATAAGAATTTTTCAAAATTGAAGTTTGCTGCCACGGAGGTCAGGTGCGTGTAGAGGTAATCCGGTTTTTTTATGTCAGCCACAAATTCTACATCTTTCAAAGGAACATTTGCACCCAGATACAGGATCTTGACCCCTTTATTTTTCAGAAGGTAGTACATATAAAGCAGGCCCAGCTCATGATATTCACCTTCTGGCAGAAATAGCAATATCGTCTTTGAACTTTCAATCGCAGGATATGCCCCTTCAATTCCCACGATAATTTTCTGCCTGATAATATTTGTGACAAGATGTTCCTGGGCTGGATTGATGTGATTCGTGATCCAGAGAATGCCAATCTTCTCAAGGAAAGGAAAGATGACCTGGGTGATGGTTTTGTCGATGCCTTTGGCCTGAACGTACGCGTCTATATGGCTTTCGAATTTGTCGATATCGAGATCGACCATAAAGTTTATGAGCTCGTTGATCATCCGCTCCTGTTGGGCCTGGATCTGCGATAGAGCAACGATCTTTTCCCGAAGCACTTCGGGTCGCATTTTATTTATGTGAGAAATCTTGAACCCGAATTTGTTCAATAACGCTATGTTGAGTACGGTCTTCAGTTCCTCATTGCTGTAATAGCGAATATTGGTACCTGTTCGCTGCGGTTTTAGAAAGTCATACCGCTGCTCCCAGATACGTATCGTATGCGCCTTGATGCCCGATAAGTTTTCAAGATCCTTAATGGTAAATGCGTTCATAAACAATCATTCAATAACGCAAACGGATAAAGTAAGTAATCCGAAATGCATGGCAAAAGCCCTTGAACCGTTTAATAACATGAATTCCTTATAAATGTTATCAAATTTATTTGCAGGGTGCCTGACGGTTTACGGCGGGAAGTATTGTGACTCAGTCAGGCAACTTTTCCAAAAGTGCATTGTATAGATCCCTTGTCGCTTTCACCTGTTTTTCGATTCCAAACCTTCCGGTGGCGTATCTTTTACCTTCCGATCCCATTTTTCTCCGTAAAGAAGAATCTTCTGTCAACGAAAGCAGCCGGGTAACAAAACGGTCAAGATCTCCATGTTTAATGATATAACCTGTGATACCCGGGAGCATCACTTCATCCACTGCACCCACATCGGTCGCCACCACGGGTTTAGCCATGAGCCCCGCTTCTATAATCGACAATGGCGTTCCTTCATTTTTCGAGGTCAGGGATATGATGTCAAGGCCGGCCATCACTACATCCATTTGGCTAAGCCAGGAAGTGAAAGTGAGAAAGGCTTTACGCGGGTGTTTGGGGAAATAGGTAAAATCTATTCCTTTTTCTGCTGCCAGCTGTTCAAGTTTCAGCCTTAGTTTCTCACCGTCACCAATGACGAAATACCGGATCTTCGAATTCCTGTGAATTGTTCTTTGAACAATATCAAGAAAGAAAACGTGATCTTTTACAGGTACGATTCTTCCAATTATCCCGATAGCAATTTCATCGTCGTCAAGTAAATATTTTTGCCTGAATGCTGCCCTTTTTTTCCCGGTTTCATCGTGAAAATTCTGATGGTTGATACCGATGGGCAGATAGAACATCTTCTCCTTTGACGCAATATGGTATTTTTCCGCAAGTTCAACTATCTGCTTTTTGCTTACGCTGATTATTGCTGTTGTCCATCTGGCAGAAAGTTTTTCAAGGCCCACAACAATTGCTGACAACAAGGGATTGAAATAAGCGCTGAAAACATGACCGTGATAGGCATGAATAATAATGGGCACCCTGCATAGTTTAGCCGCAAGTCTGCCTAAAAATCCGGGCTTGGCCCCGATGGTATGAACAATCGATGGCTTTCTTTCAAGGATGAGTGAGCGCAGGCTTAGCAAAGCCTTCAGGTCGTTAAGAGGGTTGATGCTACGTTGTAATCCAGGTATCCTTACGAGTTCATAATTGCCGGAATATTCTCCTGTTACGGGCAGCTCAAACTCGTCTTCATTCCTGGAACCCGTAACCAGGATGAGGTGAAATTCCGATTTCAAAGCCTTTATTACTTCCAGCGAATTAATTGCCACTCCGCCAATCACGAGGCGGTTTATGATAATCATTACCGTGTACATATTGTCTTTGCTGCTGGTTTATAATCCGGGATTAAGGAGTTTACCCGAATCCAGCAATTGATTGATGATTGGCATTACGGATCCGGCGTTACGAAGAGCGTCCAGATGCCTGTGATGATGAAGGTCTGTACCCACCAGGTCGATATAGCTCTTTTCGATTAGGTATCTGGCTATATCGTTTGAATGTTTACCATAATAATTTGCCAGAGATAAAATATTGACTTGAAATAAACAGCCGGCAGATTTCAACTCATCATATACTTCCCTTTTATTGTTCAGATAAACGTACCGTTCCGGATGCGCCAGCACCGGCTTGTACCCTTTCATCTGGATTTTAAATATCAGTTCTTTATAATCGAATGGCATGGCGACAAAAGAAAACTCGAATAAAAGCAGGTTGTCTTTAATGGTCAGCAATGGCGTATCGGAATCAAGTAATTTTTCCAGGTGATCATCCAGGAAATATTCAGCGGCAAATTTGAGTATCGGTTTCACGTCTTTGCCAGCCTCTGTCTTCAATTGTTTTAATGCGCCGCCAATGATTTCCGGGGTATTCTGGTAGAGATCCCACATGATGTGGGGGGTAGTAACAAAACGCGAGAAACCGAGGTCAGTGAGGCCATTGATCAACTCCATCGAAGTGGAAGAATCAGGTGAGCCATCATCGATACCCGGTAGTAAATGCGAGTGCATATCAATGGAAACTCCACTGAAATCTGCCGGCACGTGTATCTTCTTCTTGAAAAATTCAAACATAAAGGGTCTGCAAATATACTCTGCTAATGCAAAGCTTTAGCAGGTTACCCCAACAATGCAAAAGCTCCGATGGAAATCCACCGAAGCCTTTTACATGTTTTATAAATAATTAAGCGCGAAGGAATTCTTCGTAAACTTTTGTGATTCCTTCTTTTAAACCGATTTTAGCCGTCCAGCCAAGCGAAGTCATTTTGCTGACATCCATCAATTTTCGCGGCGTGCCGTCAGGTTTGGAAAGATCGTGTTGTATATCGCCTTCGTAACCAACTACGCTTTTTACAAGATGAGCAAGATCTTTAATAGAAATATCTTCGCCCACGCCAACATTCATAAATCCACCATCATCGTGATTCATCAGCAAAAAATAACAGGCGTCTGCCAGATCATCTGCATGAAGGAATTCACGGAAAGGTTTACCTGTTCCCCAGATCGTAACAAAAGGATCATTATTTTTCTTTGCCTCATGAAACTTCCTGATCATCGCAGGAAGAACGTGTGAGTTCTTCAGATCATAATTATCGTTTGGTCCGTAGAGGTTGGTTGGCATTACAGAAATGTAATTGCAACCATATTGCGCACGGTAAGCATCGCACATTTTTAAGCCTGCAATTTTTGCAATCGCGTATGGCTCATTGGTGTGTTCAAGTACGCCAGTCAACAGGTACTCTTCTTTTAGCGGCTGAGGAGCGAGTTTAGGGTAGATGCAGGAAGATCCGAGAAAGAGTAATTTCTTAACCTCGTTCCTGTATGATGATTCGATGATATTACTCTGTATCATCAGGTTATCATACATAAATTCTGCGCGATAAGTATCATTGGAAACTATACCGCCAACTTTTGCTGCTGCGAGTACCACGTATTCCGGCTTTTCGCTCGTAAAAAATGCTCTAACCGCCTGCTGGTCGCGCAAGTCAAGTTCTTTCGACGTGCGAACCACCAGGTTGGTAAAACCTTCCTCACCGAGCTTGCGTACAATTGCCGAACCCACCATTCCGCGATGGCCGGCAATATATATCTTGCTGTCTTTATTCATTTCTATGGAGTGATTAGGGGAAGAATAGTTATTTGGTTGCAGGATGTGCCCTTGGAAATCGGCAATCGGAAATCAGCATTCTTGCGAAAACCGATTTCTGATTGCCGAAAGTCATGCCAATGACTACCAACTAAATATTATCTTACTCGTATTGATTCTTAATAACAAATCCAGATTCTTTCAAAAGTTTTTCTTTACGGAAAAGTTCAACATCGGAAGCTACCATTTCCTGTACGAGCATCGGCAGGTCGTACTTTGGTTTCCAGTTTAATTGTGTCTGTGATTTTGTGGGGTTACCGATCAGCAGTTCAACTTCTGTAGGTCTGAAGTAACGTGGATCGACGGCAACAACCACTTTACCTATTTCTACCTGATGGTCAGGGTTCGAACAAGAAACGACGGTTCCGATTTCTGTGGCTTCGCTGCCGCTGAATTCAACTTCGATACCAACTTCTGCAAAAGCCATTCTTACGAATTCACGAACAGGGGTTGTGATACCCGTTGCGATAACAAAATCTTCGGGTTTCTCCTGCTGAAGGATGAGGTACATGGCCTCAACATAATCTTTGGCATGACCCCAGTCACGTCTTGCGTCCAGGTTTCCGAGATAAATTTTTTCCTGCATGCCGAGAGCGATCTTGGCAACGCCACGGGTAATTTTTCTCGTTACAAAAGTTTCACCTCTCAGGGGAGACTCATGGTTGAAAAGAATACCGTTCACTGCGAACATGTTGTAAGCTTCGCGGTAGTTTACCGTGATCCAGTAAGCGTACATTTTTGCAACAGCGTATGGAGAACGTGGGTAGAACGGTGTTTTTTCAGATTGTGGAACTTCCTGAACAAGACCGTACAATTCAGAAGTAGACGCCTGGTATATCTTTGTTTTTTTGGTAAGCCCAAGCAGTCTTACGGCTTCCAGCAAACGCAGTGTACCGATACCATCCGCGTTGGCGGTGTATTCAGGGGTTTCAAAACTTACGGCAACATGACTCATTGCAGCAAGGTTATAGATTTCATCCGGCTGTACTTCCTGTACAATACGGATGAGATTGGTAGAGTCGGTAAGGTCACCGTAGTGAAGAATGAAATTGAGGTTTTTTTCATGCGGATCCTGGTAGAGGTGGTCAATACGATCAGTATTGAACATTGAGCTACGTCTCTTGATACCATGGACGATATACCCTTTCTTGAGGAGGAGATCTGTAAGATAAGCACCATCCTGACCGGTGACACCGGTTACTAAAGCAACTTTTGACATTTTATAATTAATTATGATTAAAACGGATCCATGAGGCCTGCAAGCGGTTCTGTGACAAAATACTGGATTAACAGGTTCGAAAAAATTCTTCTGACTGGCAAATTTTGTTTGAATTTTTTAAACCGATTTTCTTGTGTGCCTGCCGCCGACGGGAGGCCCCGGGCTTTCAAGCACTCCGTTCATATGAATTGCAATTTCAGGCTTGCCAGGGATAACAGGTAATCCTCACAATGCGCACCTTTTATGTTAGATTTCGTAATGAAGAACGGGGCCAAGGTAATCACAGTTTTGGAAAAAACAAAGCTCGTTGTCTAATTTTAATTTTAATGACTCATTATCAGCCGGTTATAATGTGTTTTTGTAGACTGTAAAACGAGGGATGGACTAAATTATTTTCAAAAAATATTTGAAAAAACACTTAGAGGAAGAAAATAGATAGGGTCAGGGGGTATTTTTTTGGCCCTTATCGTCCTCAGAAATGGCAATTCCAAAATACACAAATTCCAGATCTTCATCTGCATGCATGGTGTGAGCGCTACCAGCCGGAATTCTGACAGCAATACCAGGTGTCAGTTCTACCAGTGTGTCGCTTATGACATACGTTCCCTTCCCCTTTAAGAAAAAGAAAAATTCTTCCATGGTAGGATGAATATGAGCGGGAATGCTTTCACCGGATCTCAGTTTACCAAAAGCGAACTGTGTTAAATTGCTCAGCGTATCGTTGTGGGTGAAGAGCGTCTTCTTCATGCCGCATGCATGAGCCGTAGCAGTGAATACCAGATCATGAGATTGCGTACTGAATTTTTCTTTCATCATATACATCAGGATTCAGCGTCGATGAAAAAGTCTGCCAGACTTTGAAACGATTTTTTTTTGAGCAGGGTGATTTCGGCCGACAGCGTTGCCGCCTTCGACTTTTTCAAATCAATCTCATCCCTTCCAATAGACTGTAAAATGATTCTCAATTCTTTTTCATACTCCGTTCCCGCCTTTACCAGCCAGGCTGCCTCACGAAACATCCTCCAGTTATCTGCATCTTCCAACGAATTAAGCAGCAGGGCGCTTCCACCGCAGATGGCCGTGACGGCCTTGGATGGAACGCAGATGTGATGCCATCCCGGGAGCAGCGTGGCTATATTTACATCTATCGAAGCTATTTCTGACAAACTAAGGTATTCTCGAAATTGAACTACAGGGATTTCCGCAATTTTCTGCTTTACGTAAACAGCTTTAGCACCATAAAGTCGAAGAATCAGTTCGTGCTTTTCCGGATCCAGTTGTTTGGCCAGCGAGATCAGAAACTCTGCATCATGTGCCTCACCAATGTTTCCGCTATAACCAAATACAATTTTCTCGCTACGGGACAGGTTGCTTTCTTTTGGGCCTTGTTCATATTCGGTTGCGCCGGCAGGTATTACCACATGTTCAAAAGATTTCCTGAACTTTATTTTAAGGTACTCAAATTGCTGCTGGCCCAGTACCACTGCGAGATCCGGAGTATTGCGATACACTATAAATTGGAACAG
>JBDTEB010000210.1:0-6254 GCA_039922795.1 Chitinophagaceae bacterium | reverse complement strand
TTATTTTTTTGGCAAGCCACTATGGAAGCAGAAGATATGGCGCAAAGAAAAAAAAAGATAATCGTGAATAAGCGCATTCTTGGCAATATGAAAACCGATGTAAATGTTGGAATGCTCTTGTCAAACTCGGTAATGTTTTTTATCATACTTACAACAGGCAGTGTTTTGTACAACTCGGGTATCAGGCAAATTGATACGGTTGACCAGGCAGCAAGAGCCCTGGAGCCATTGACCGGTAAACTAACTTATTTAATTTTTGCTATTGGCGTTTTAGGGACAGGACTTTTAGCAATACCAGTATTAGCAGGTACACAATCTTATATGCTTGCGGAAACTTTTGGTTGGGAAGCAAGCCTTGACAAAAAATTTACACAAGCAAAAGCATTTTATATTTCCATTATTATTTCATTGCTTGTGGGTTTGTCGCTAGACTTTTTAGGCGTAAGTCCAATAAAGGCTTTACTCTTTACAGCAATTAGTTACGGTCTCACTGCTCCAGTTTTAATTGCTATCATTCTTCATATTGGGAACAACAAAAAAATTATGAAGACAAACACCAACTCTAAAATCTCAAATATACTTGGTTTTATAACTTTAGCTGTAATGACGGTTTCTGCAATTGCATTAATTTATTTTTTGGTGTAAAATAATTTTAGACCAGTTAGACTGGTAGCACAGAAGGGGTTTCAGACCAGGAAACAGGAGCGGTTAATGTACTTGCAGAAAAGGGCGGTATAGAGTGTCGATATTGGTTGTTGGCAATCTAACTGCGTCTAAGGTAAACACCAACTATCGAAAACGCTTTTTACAGGGTTCAAAAAGCTAACTCAACGGCAAGTTATAGATCAGTAGTCACGGCTGTCAATCGACTTTAACTATATCCTCATATTCATTTAACACCTGGAAAGGCACCATCTTCCGGAATACAGTAACTTTGCGATCGCATATTGGCCATTGAAAAAAACAAATAATACATTACTGCTGTTATCTAGTACCCATCAAAAAGTAAACTTATGAGATCAGGTTTTACAGGATTGTTCCTCTTCATAACCACATTACTCTTCGCACAACCGACAGTTACAGAGAAATTCCAAAAGATAGAAAACCTCCAGCAGGCTCAACAGTATATCGACGCCAATCCTGCGCTTAAACCGGCTATCTTAAGTCTTTCCTACGGTAAAGATTCTTCCCTTCTTGACAAGAGGTTATTACGACAGAAGAAAGGCGAAATTTTTTCCGTGGGTTACGTAACCTATAAAGTAATCGAAGCAACGGAATCCGTTAATTACCGGGCCAGCTATATCTTCCTTGACGGTGGATCGCTGACCTTACCCGAGATCGACAGCCTCAAAAAGATCATCGTTCAGAAGGCGAATTCAGGAACTCCCTGGGAAACGCTTTCTGATAAATATACCATGGATGGAAATACTACCAAAGGTGACACCGGATGGTTTTTTGGTGAAGAACAGTTACCTAAGGAAATGCAGCAGGCTGTAATGAACCATAAACTGGGCGATATCTTCTTTGTGGATGTTGCTGATAAACAATGGCATTATGTGGTGAAGAAGACCTATGAAGACGCAGTCAAAAAAGAGATAAAGGTGCTTAGAGCCAACGGCCGATAATTAATAAAGAGATTTTACTACAATGTAGCCCGACTGGATGCCCATCCTACCGGGCTATATTTTTGTGCTGATGAGAAAATGCGTGCTTACCCCTCAATGCGTGCTGACCAGACTACATGAGCGAAATATTCATTCGGGCGAAAATCACACATCAGATTAATCCGGCAAAGACGTAGTTGGCGGAATGCTTACAACCAGAAAATGCGTGCCGACCCGTCACTACAGCGGAATCCTTCGATGGGTTCCCTTCTCAAGTTATCAACCAAACAAGGCCATCTCCGCCCTTCCCAGCCCATCGGAAGTAGTATAGAAAGGTCTCTTCTCAACAACGTAATGCGCATCTTCGGCTATGCCCAATGCGTGAAAAATGGTTTGATGAATATGTTCGATAGTGATCGGATGCTCAACAGTTTTGCAGGGACGTTCGTCGGCTGTTTTACCATACACACTTCCTTTTTTTATTCCACCCCCAAACATCAGCATCGATACGCCATCCGTAAAGTGGCGATGCATGCCATAAAATTTGATGTCGTCGATAATATCCGGTTGCTGAACCTGTTCCTGGACTTTTAAGCCGGGCCTTCCCTCTACCATCATATCCCTGCTGAATTCGGTGGCCACTATCACCAGGGTACGGTCCAGGCGACCGCTTTTGTCAAGGTCTTTTATCAGCTGTGCAATAGGTGCATCAATCTGTTTTTTCATGTCTATCAACCTCGTATACCCGTTATCGTGAGTATCCCAATTCTTAAAAGGTTCATATTCCGTTGTAACGGTAATAAAGCGTGCACCCTTTTCCGTTAGCCTTTTTGCCATCAGGCAACCCAGTCCAAACTTGCCTGTATTGTAGATGTCGTAACTGTTTTTAGGTTCCAGGGTCAGGTCGAAGGCCGCAGCTTCAGGAGATCTTAACAGCATGTAAGCCTGCTCCATGGAGCGCCGCAGAGATTCTTTTTGATAATCACTGCCGAATTCCCCGACGGCGCTCTTGCTGATCAGGTCATTGTACAACTGGTATCTTTTTTCAAACCTTGCAGACGACATGCCCGGCGGCGGTTTTACACTTTCCAATCCTGCGGAGGGATCGGGTATCAGGAAGGGTCCATATTCACTTCCAAGAAAACCTGCTGTATGAAATGCTTTCAACTCTTCGCCCTCTCCCAATGTAAATCGCTGTCCAATGTCGATAAAGGCAGGAATAACGGGATTTACAGGGCCCAGCTCTTTAGCGATCCAGGATCCCAAATGCGGAGCGGCAACAGATTGCGGCGGCTTATAACCGGTATGCCAGTGATATTGGTGTCGCGAATGCAAAATATGACCCATGTCCGCAGCAACATAAGATCTTATGGCTGTGCCTTTGTTGATCACTTTTCCGATATTCTCCAGGCCCTCAGAAAAATACACACCATCGAGGGCGGTAGGCACCGATTTGAATGTGCTGAGTACGCTGTTGGCTTCCATGCCTTTCGAATACGGCGTGTATTTTTTAGGATCAAAAGTGTCTGTATGTGCCATTCCGCCAGCCATCCATAAAAGAATTACCGAGTCAGCCGTGGCGTTATTTTTTTTGCCGTTGCAGGAAGTCAGCAAGCTGGTCAGGGGTGCTCCCGCCACAAGTGCACCCATAGTGGCAGCGCTGCTTTTCTTCAAGAACTCCCGTCTGTCCCAATGATTATTCATGAGCAAAAAATTAAATACCTTTTAATAAATAATTTGAAATTCCGGCAAAAGCATAACCGCCCAGAACAGGTCCTGGATAGATTCGGTTTGAGGGTTGTCGCCCAAAATCTTTTTAGCCACATTATATTCCCCGGGTTGCACTTCACGCCCCAGTGCCCGTTTGTAAATTTCTTTGATAATCGTATCGCTTGTCTGGTATTTCTTTTTCCAATTCTCCGCACCGGTTTTCATGGTGGTATTAAAGCGGCTGCCATTGGTCAGTTCCAGCGCTTGCAGCAGGTTGGCCTGGGATTCTCTACTGGTAGAAACAGTCTCCCGGTTTGGACGGCCCAACGCGGTTAGAAAAGGATTGTTTACCACCAGCGAGGCGCGGGCGAAGAGATGGCTCGACTGATCGTAAGATGGCGGACCGGTTGGATTGTATTTCACCAGTGAATCCGGAAACAAAGGCCCGATGACCGTGCCCACTGCATCAGAAAATTGTTCAGCAGACATCCTCTTTCGAAGCGTTCCGGTGAATTTGTAGTCAAGTGAGATGATCTTGTTCTGATCCTTAAATCCTACGGACTGCAACTGGTAAGTGTCTGAGGTAGCTATGAGGTAGATCAGTTCTTTGATGTCTGATTTGTTCTGCTGAAAATTATACGCCATCCAGTCAAGCAGATCCTGGCTCCAGGGTTCGTTGTCCATAACATCAACCGGTTCTATCATTCCCCTGCCCATAAGCTGCGCCCAGATGCGGTTTACCAGGGTGCGATAGAGCCGCCCATTTTCGGGGTTCGTTATTACTTCAGCAAGCTGTGCCCTTTTGACCGCTGCAGGGGCACTGCTGTCTATATTGCCAAGCCGTTGCCAAAGTATCCTCGCATTGGTGTATTTACCTGTTGGTTTGTCGCAACGGTTTATTTCCAGAGAGCTGTCGGCGAAGATGTTGGCAAAAGCATAGGCATCATCTAATTTCCAGTCACTGATAAAACTGTTGTGGCAGGATGTGCATTTCAGGTTGAGTCCAAAAAATACCTGTGATACATTTTGTGCCGCCTGCATCTCCGTTCTCTGGCTGGCATTTACCACGCCCCGCCATTTTATGCCCTGAACAAATCCGCCAGATTCTTTGGTAAAGTTGATGAGTTCTTTTACAAACTGGTCGTAGGACATATTGCTTCTTATCGCCTTATACAGCCAGTCGGTGATCGCATACCGTCCCTTGGTTATGTAGCCGGTTCCAGTGTAATCATTTCGCAGCGCATCGTTCCAGAAAGTGAGCCAGTGCTGTGCGTAGTCGTCTTCCCGGTTTAGTAGTTGCCTTACCAACAGTGCTCTTTTGTCCGCACGACCGTCTTTAATAAAGGCTTGAGACTCTTCCGGACTGGGCAATAAACCGATAATATCCATAAAGACTCTTCTTAAAAAGATCTTGTCATCAACCAGTTTTGGCCAGGCCGTTTTATTCTTTACAAAATATTGATTGGTCCATCGGTCAACCGGGTTTATTGAATTACCCATGGCGGGCGGCAGTGCGGGATTTCTTGGCTCGAGTGTCGCGAGGCGAAATACATTTTTCGCATCTTGTCCCTCAGGCCAGGGTGCGCCTTTTTCTATCCAGAAACTAATGACCGCGATATCATCTGCCGATAATTTTTTTCCTTTGGACGGCATGACATCTTTGTGGCCGGCAGGTAAACTAATGCGTTTAAATATTTCACTTTCCGTTGCATTGCCGGGTATTATAATGGGACCGTCTTCCCCGCCTTTGAAAACCATGTCTTTTCTATCCAGCCTTAATTCACCTTTTACTTTTTCGGCGCCATGGCATTTGTAGCAATTGTGTGCAAAGATGGCTCTGACCTGTACGTTTAATTCAGCTTCCTGTTTTTTATTCAGTTTGCCTGTGTCTTTTTTTAAAGCCGACATATCAAAGCTTGCGGTCTTGCCGGGAGCATAATCCGTGCTCCAGGGAAGCACACCTGACAGGTAATCCTTGCCATGTGTCAGGGATGCTCCCAGGTGCCCCGTGACGGAAACTCCCAGCGCACCCAGGAATATAACCGCCCGGTAAGGTTTGATTAGACCAGCCTGATTTTTCCTGAGGATTTTATAGAGTAAATACCAGGAGGCGGCGCCCAGGCTGGCAGTGGTAATTCCGCTCCATAGATGCCAATTCAAAAGTTGTTTGCCATAGTCGCCATCTCCCGATAACAGCAACCCAAATATCACCGATATTACTGCTGACATGACCCCGGCTGCCACCAGCAGGTAGATGGCAGGGCGAAGTGGAGCATTAAATTTTTTCAGCGTGAAGAGTTCGAGGATAGCTGTAAATAGAATCAATGCCACCGGGAAGTGAACGGCCAGGGGATGAAGGCGGCCAAAAAAGCGCCAAAGCCAGAATAGTCCGCCTGAAACCGGCGCAGGCTCTGGAGTTTGAGCCACTCCGCTGCTGCCAAGAAAAGGCTGAAAAAGCAAGACAATGAGCATTATCGCGATAATAATCACTTGCGTTCGAGAGCTATTCCTTGATAAATTTTTCATTGGGCGAGCAAAGTATAAAAGTATGCTTTCATTTGGATCATCAACGATGATGATTTTAGGCAAGTTTTTGATAACCCCTGGCGATCTGGATAGTGATGAAAAGCCAGAACTGAGTTGACGACGACTTCGCCATTTATACGAATTGCATTACGAGGGAAGAAATAAATTTTGGAGAAAAGACTGTTTCGTGATGTGTCAGAATTGCATATCTGATTTATTTTTAAGCCAGCCATTTTTAAAGCCTGCCTTTTTAAGGCCGCCAATAATGTATGGGCATTTTTTCATCAGGTCCCATATCAGCCCGGTAGTATGATTTTCAATCATTATTACAATCGGCGCCTGGTTAAGACCAAACTTGTAAGGGGAAACCCAGCCGTTTGGATTTGTTCCTTTTTCGGGAAAGGTGGGATTGAA
>JBDTEB010000209.1:0-3421 GCA_039922795.1 Chitinophagaceae bacterium | reverse complement strand
GAATAGAAAGAATAACCATAACAAGCGGGGGAGCAACAAGGTTCGATTCAGTGAAAAATGGTTTAAGACTGGTACCCATAGATTCAATGGTTTTTGTTCATGATGGCGTACGTTGTCTTGTAAGTGCTCATCTTATACAGCGCTGTCTTGAAGCGGCGTTGCTACATGGCAACGCTATTCCTGCCATTGCCCCGGCAGATTCTATCAGGATGAAAACCCGGGACGGCAGCATCCCCATCGATCGCGACCAGCTGCGACTGATACAGACCCCGCAGACTTTCAGGAGTGCTTTGCTGAAAAAGGCCTATGCACAGGAGTTCAAAGAGTCATTCACCGATGATGCGAGTGTGCTGGAAGCCATAGGTGGAGAGATCAACCTGGTGGAAGGTGAATCAACGAATATTAAAATCACTCTCCCCTTCGATATGGTACTTGCCGAAATGATCCTGAGCCAGCGTAGTTAATTTTTTATCCATCTTAATAAACGCGGGAGGCGGTTGTACTTCAGACCCGGATAATACAATTCACTGGCGCCAAAGCCTTTGAAGAAAAAGGCTATCCTACTTACATCAGATCCTTCAAAATCAAGGACCAGGTCACTGCCCGAGTACTGCCTGATAAACGCGTCCAGCATGGCGTGAGAAGCGCCTATCGTTCTCCCGTCGGGATGATTTCCAGCCAGAACATAATAGGCGCGTTGATTTGAAAAGAGAAAGAGTCCGGATGCAAGTAACTGCCCCTTTTTGTCATAGACCCCATAACTCTCTGCTTTTCCATCGGCTTTGAGCCAGTTGAACAAAGAGGCAAAATTCAGATAATCCGAAGTTTTTACATTGAACAATGGGTTGAGTTGTTCTTTTGCAAGAGCAATCACCTCATCAACGGGAACTTCTTTGGAAACCCGATTCCCCAACTTTTCAAAACGGCGGAGGATCTGTTTGTAAGAGTTTCTGAACCGGCCAGATAACAGGTCATAGGGCTTATTCAGAGATAGAACGAAATTCAGTCTCGGGTAAACATCAAAGCCCTGGATGGTAAAATTATTACCGGAATTAAGGTAAATGTCGCAATACCTGAATCGTGCTGGAATTGCAGTCAGAAAATCCTGAACGATACCCGCATTCAATCCATTTCCAAAAATGCCAAGAGATGCACACAGAAAGGGTTGGTACAGATAATAAATACCATATTTCCTGTTCCATGTCAGGGGCATTACGGCCTGGTAGTCTCCCAGTATCAGCGCGTCCCAATGAACACTCATCGCGTCAAGATAAGCAACTTGCGCATATATCAGACCGTTAGTTGCGCCTTCAATACATCGATCCCATTTCTGACCGTCAAGATCCTTCCTGCAGATATAAAAAATTTGGTTCACGTATTAATAGGTATGCTCAGAATGCGTCGGTATTAAAGAACTTTTTCAAACTGAAATCCTGGATATTCACGCTGAATGAAATAGTTTTAAAAAAATAATTTGGTCCTAAGGCAGATCGAAAATAATCTTTAAAAACCTTGCTGTAGATCAGCGGAACATATACCTGTACGGTTTGTTTAAATAATGATACCTGCAGACCTGCATCATACAAGAAACGTTCAGCATCAGCATCTTTTTTCCATACATCCGTGTACGTGCCGATATCTACGAACAAACTAATGGGAATTTTAAAAGGCAGAACTGACAGCGGGTTTATCTTATCGGGAATACCGGTAGAGAAATTTGCTGCCATCAACCAGTTATCCGTCTTGCCTGTTTTATTGCTTAAAAGATCGGTGCGCACTTTGAAAGCGCCATCACGGATCATCATCTGCTGCGTGGAAAAACCTTCAAATTTGTTCCGGCCATAGAAATAATTTGAGTAGGTATAGTCTTCATATCCGTTGGCTCCGCTCATATTGAGGAAATAGCGATCCCGATAAAAATTTTTTCTTAACTGATCTCCCAGGTAAATGAATTTGCCGGCAAAAAATCTGACATCCATACCATTTACGCCGTTTGCGTAATTGAAATAATATTTTCCCGTAAGACCGGCTCTAAGGAAACCCGTCTGCTGCTCAAGCACCAGGCTGGCGGAATAAGGATAGAGCACACGCGAATCTGAAATGGAAAAGCTCAGCTGGTTAAGCACTCGGCTTTTAGATACATTATTGACCCTTTGAAAAGTATCGGTGCCAACGATCTGCTCACCAAAAGTCAGTTCATCTTCTTTTATCAGGTATGTTTTCAGGAGGATGAATTTCTCAACGGTACTTCTCGGGTTCGAAGGAGTGAAATTTATTTTCAGGTAGGGCACTATCTTTTGAAATCGTTGGAACAGTTTACCCTGAGCGTTGCCGAACTCGCCTGAGGTAAATCTTGCGGCAGAAACACCGGCACGCACCTGAGAAACAGATGTTCCCGGGAACCAGGTGTAGGCTACGCCACCAAAGCCGTTCAGTTTTTTTGTTCTGGTACCATATAACGGAAGAACAAAAAATTGGAAACTAGTCGGCGGCAACTGGTAATTGTGGATAATACCACCGGGCATAAGGCCATCGTATGCATTAAAGCCCATAAGCGGGGCAAAAGAGATATAATTATAGTGAGTTCCGTTGTTCAGGTTAATAACAAAGGCAGGTTTAATATATCGTTTGACAACCGGTTTGAAGAGGCTTCCTTTCGTGTCGAGCTTTTCAAAAATGCCGGATAGATCTTTTCCGCTCATCGATTCAAACAATTCCTGAAAATCTGCAGGGTCCGGATGCTTGTTGCTCCATTTGATCACATAGGCACGCATGATCGAATCGAACAATCCTTCACCTAGTGTAGATTCCAGTAATTTAATAAAGTCTGCAGCCTTGGTATAGCTGATGAGGTAATAATTGCTTTCCGAGAATTTCTCGGAAGAAGTTGATATCGGCTGATCTTTTTTCTTTTTATAAAGTGTTTGCAGGATAAGTTCTGTGAGACTTCCGCTGATGGTAAAAATACCTGGTTTCTTTACCGAGGGAACTTTACCATTTAGCAGGGAATCGTCATACCGGATATCATAGTAGGTGTTGATGCCTTCGTCCATCCATGCGTTGGTTCGTTCATTGGAGCCGATGAGGGAATAAAACCAGTTATGTCCGATCTCGTGAGAAAGCACCTGGTCCAGGACGTCCACCGATTTAACTGGTGAGACAGTGGCGATCGTTGGGTATTCCATGCCTCCGCCATTTCCCAGCGCCAGTTCAACAGCCTTGATCGACTGGTATGGATAACTGACGAGCCATTTGCTCCTGACAGTTATCGCTGCCTTCATTAGCCCGATACTCTGAGGCCAGGGACTATCTTCTTCAGGTAAGTAAAATGAGGACAGGTTGATGATCCTTTTATCCGGCAGTAGCATAGTATCCTGGCTAACCAGAAAACGTTTGTCTGCAAACCAGGCAAAATCATGCA
>JBDTEB010000208.1:0-3002 GCA_039922795.1 Chitinophagaceae bacterium | reverse complement strand
GGTTGCCAGATTTTCCCCACGAAGCCCGAAGCTTAAGTTGACTAAGAAAATCTACGCCTTGTAAAAACTTTTCCTGGCTCAAATTCCAAGCAACGAGAACTGCCGGAAATACAGAGCTCCATCTTTTGGTTTTGGCAAATTTTGAACTTCCGTCTGTTCTGGCTGTAACATCAATAATATACTTCTTGTCGTATGCATAACTAATTCTGCCAAAATAAGACTGGAGCGCCCAATCAGAAATATTGCCAGAAAAATTAGCATACTCAGGTTTGGTCCTGTCTGCCAGATTCAGCGTAAAAAGCTCATTACTCAAAAAATTGTATCCTGTAATTGATTGCCCTTGCAAATCATTTTCTTCATGAGAAGCTCCAGCGGTTATGCTGATCTGGCTTCTTGTGAAAAGAGTTTTAGTGTAATCAAGGTATGCGGTAGCATTTTTATACAGATTTTTCGAATTGGAGTACGAGGCAGTATTGGGTACATTAACTCTGCCAAAAATACTGCCGTTCCAATTATACTCGTTAAATGTAGGACGGGTGACACTGCCATCCCGATTTGAAAGGGTAGCTCCAAATTGTGCAACCAGTTTTAAATTATCTATGATTTCCAGCGTCGCCTTTATATTTGTTGCAAAACTGGAACTGTTTGATTTACTTGTGCCAGTTTGAGCATCGAGGTATTGGAGTGGATTCCTAAATCCCCCCTGATATTTATAATATTGCCCCTGTGGATTATATACGGGTACATAACTTCCGATCTTGGTAGCCATATATAATGCTGTACTCAGGCCACCCGGCTCAAGTATCTGTTCGGTTACAAAACTTGTCCTGGTTTCAATGCTTAATCGGTCGAAAAATTTAAAGTCGTAATTCAATCTTAAATTATACCGATCAGATTTATTTACGCCGACTTTAAAAGTTCCTTCATTTTTTTCATAGCCGGCAGAAAAAAGATAATTATTATTGTCTCCGCCTCCAGACATGGTCAGATTATGCATTTGCTGATTCCCCTTTCCGTAAACATCGTCGTTCCAATTATGTGACTGATAGAATCCCGGAAAGGCTTCCAGATATTTTATCCATCCACTGGCTACATCGGGTTCAGCATTTGCTTTTATTTTGTCAAAGACAGCCTGTGAAACACCCGGCTGCCCGATATTCTTCATACCCTCGTCGTACATCTCGGCCATATGTAAAGTGTTTGCCATTGTCTTAAGAAACTGTGGTGTTTTCCTGGCAAAATTTGTAGAGTAAGAAAGTGATGGATTGCCTTTCTTACCTTTTTTTGTGGTTACAAGTACAACTCCATCGGCTGCCCTGGCACCATAAATGGAAGCCGAAGCATCTTTCAACACGGTAAGATCTGCAATATCATTAGGGTTGAGCTCATTCAAATCTCCGGGAATACCATCAATTAATACCAAAACTTTACTTCCATTGATAGAGGATGTACCGCGTATTTGCAACGCGTAGTTTTCTCGTCCAGGCTGACCGCTTCCCCTGGTCACCGTTACGCCGGCCAGGGCTCCTTGCAAAGCATTTTGAGTATTCGTTATTGGCCTGCTTTCGAATGTTTTACTGTCAATTTTGGAAACGGCTCCCGTTAACTCGCCTTTTTGCCTGGTGCCGTATCCAATTACTACGACCTCACTGAGTTGACTGTCCTTAGGCAGTAGTGTGATGATAACGTCAGTTTCGTTTTTTGCAACAGTTACAGATCTGGAAGTGTAGCCCACGGAAGAAATCTCCAGGACTGCTCTTTCTCCCGGAAATGAAAGTTGAAACCTTCCATTGTTATTGGTACTGGTCTTAACCTTACTATTGCCCAGCGCCACGGTTGCTCCGGCAACAGGGAGGCTGTCTTTTGATTGAACCAGTCCGGTTATCACATTTTGTGAGTAACCATCGGTAAAAAACAATACGGTAAAAATTAGGGGAAGCAGTAACCTCTTTTTCATAAGACGTGAAATTTAAATTATTGGAGAAGTTCTATTATTAATTATACGTTGTCAGATAGGGTGTTTTAAAGCAGGCTCAAATTGAATTGCTGAATGGTGAGACTTTGAGTTGCCTGAGTTAAAACTTTACGACTGCTATTATTTGGATCGAGTCACTTTCAAGTCTCAAAAATAAAATTCTATTGATCAAAGCCCTCTATGCTGTCGTTTCAAACGCAGATACCAAAAAAGGTAAAATCCATGAAAATTTGTTCTGCATCACAATGTCGACTCATATGCTACAAGATAATATCAGAGCCGACAGATTGCTGCAACTTTTATATCTATTCCTGATACGATTTTTCATCTAATTACAGGCATTGCGGTATTTTTGCAGGGTCGCCAAGGGTGCATCAAGAAGACAAGAAGTTCAAGTGAGGTAGGACAAGAACAATAAATCACAACCCACAAATTCAGTATTTCATAAAACGTTTTTAAAACAGCCAAAGTTTTTTTCACACAGCGACATCGAGGATCTAACCGCTTAATCTACAAAAACAAAACAAAGTCAAGCCTTATCCCTACCAATCTCTCCATTAATGATTTATCGAAAAGGTGGAAGCAAAGCTTATGGAGTTGCCTTCTTGGCAAACACAAAAAAATCGGGAAAAAATCTGGATGATACCAGGTCAAATTTCAAATGGGGTATTTAAAATAAGTACGGCGAGTACACTTATGCAGCAATTGAGAAATTCTTATTGGTGTAATACTGCGATACGATAGAATGCCCGTTCATTTATATTCATGAATCATTTGACAGTATTTTTGATACATGATTTCTGCTGATGACGATGAACCGAATGTGAGGCCCGGCAATATAGCCTTTGATGAGTCCAATTTGGAATCCTGCTTCAGGGAACATTTTATACCCCTTTGTACTTTTTGCTCCTATCGATTTGGTTTTGACGTTCATCAGGCGAAAGAAACCGTTCATACGGCCTTCATCCGTCTTTGGGAACACAGGAAGTCCATTGCTTCACATGGTTCTGTAAAGGGCTATCTCTAC
>JBDTEB010000207.1:0-3354 GCA_039922795.1 Chitinophagaceae bacterium | reverse complement strand
AATGGGACAGCGAAGACCACGGCCTGCGATGCTTTCAGGGAAATCTTTGCCGCAAGGATATCATTGAGCAGCGCTTTTCCCTGGTCTGCGGTAAGATTCATTTTCCAATTGGCCGCGGCAATTTGCTTTCTCATAATCTTTAGCTGTTTTATTGATTGTCAAAAATATGACGAAGCCTGCTTATCTCTATGTCTGTAAGCAGTTGTTTTTTTAATTGTTTCCAGTTTCTGATGTCACGTATCGCTTTGTCGAAATCATAACGCTCATGTGCAAACGCTCCCCAACTGAAAGACGGAATGTACCCCGGAGTAAGTCCTGCTCCAAAGATGTTGCAGCAGATTCCTGTGATAGTACCGGTGTTAAAAGTAGTATTGATGGCAGCCCGGGAGTAATCGCCCAGCAAAAGCCCGCATTTTATTCCCGCACTGATTTTCTGTCCTGTAGAATGGTCGTAAACCCGCACCTCGCCGGCATTATTTTTAAGGTTGGAATTCGAGACACCAGCTCCAAGATTGCACCATTCCCCTATTACTGAATCGCCCAGGTATCCATCATGACCTTTATTACTGTATCCGAAGATGACTGAATTTTTAATTTCACCGCCGGCAACGCCATAGGGTCCGATAGTGGTGGCCCCGTAAACTTTGGCGCCCATTTTCAAAACGGCTCCCTCGCAAAGCGCAAGCGGCCCCCGGATAAGGCATCCTTCCATTATTTCAGCGTTCTTTCCGATATACACCGGACCCGCAGAAGCGTTAATGGTTGCACATTCAACGATGGCACCGGGTTCGATAAAAATGTGGCCCTGACCCAAAACGCGGTTGGATGCAGGCAAAGGTTGCGACACCCTATGCTGCGTCAGCAGGTCAAAATCATGCATAATTTCCGTAGCATTAGCCTGGAAAATCTGCCAGGGTCTTTCCAGGTAAACGTCATCAGCAGCCCTTGTAAAATGTCCGGAAGTTATAATTTCCTGTCTATGCCTGTGATTGGGAAGAAGATTCGAGGGGATGGCAACATCGTAACCGCATGGCAAAATCAGTTGCCATTTTTCTTTGATGGAAAGAATGCCGACCCTGATTTCTTCGACAGGCCGGATCTCCGCAAATGGGAAAAGCATCTCCCGCACACCCTGACCATCAATAAATTTCATAAAATAAATCTACAACATTAGGCCTTGCACCCATTAAAAAACCCCTTCTGAAACAGAAAGGGTTCTTTAAAAAAAAGTATAAAACTATTTGGCTCTTTTCTCGTAACGCTTCTTGAACTTATCAATACGACCAGCCGTATCGACCAGCATTGACTTACCCGTGAAAAAAGGATGCGACGTATTTGAAATTTCGAGTTTAATCAAAGGATATTCTTTTCCGTCTTCCCATGCCATTGTTTCTTTTGAACCGGCTGTTGACCTGCTGAGAAAAGACGTTCCATTACTCATATCCTTGAAAACCACGAACCTGTAGTTTTTTGGATGGATGTCCTGCTTCATATTTCGAGTGTTTTTACTACGGATTTTGCCGTAGTTCGGTTATTAAGGTCGCAAAAGTAAGCAGAATTATTTAGTAATCACCGATTCTGTCTGAAATCTTATGCCTTCATATTTATATATTGAAGCGCCAGTCCCAGGTCCCAACTTTTTGCAGCCTGGATTACGTCCTGCAGGTCATCGATCTTCTTCCCGGTTACGCGAATGATGTCATCCATAATGGCAGCTTGCACCTTAAGCCCACTGTCCTTGATCAGTTTCACGATTTTTTTTGAATCTTCCTGCTTGATACCGTTCCTTACCAGCACTTCCTTCTTAACCACTTTTCCGCTGGGAAAAGCCTCCTTGCCAAGATCATAAATCTCTCCTGCGAGTCCCTGCTTGATGGTTCGGCTGATCAAAACATCGATGATCTGTTGAAGTTTCATGTCGCTGTCTGCTTCCAGCATTAATTTCATGTCTTTCTTGTTGAGATCAATGACTACGTGCGACCCCTTAAAGTCAAAACGGTTGGTCACTTCTTTTTTCACCACGTTAATGGCATTGTCCAGTGTTTGCAGTTCTACCTTGCTGACAATATCGAATGATGGCATCGGTAATAAATTTTCGCGAAGTTCGGGAAAAAGCTTTTATCCAAAACGCTCGTCTCTGATAGGGAGCGATTTCTTTTTAAGAAATATTAAAAGTGCCACACCGGTGAGCACCAATGCCGACGAGATAAGTTCCGCCTGCGTTGGATGAAAACCGAAAATGGAATAGGTTGTATTTACCCTGATTTTTTCCACCAGGAATCTTTCTATGCCATTTACGATCAGGTAAACGGCAAACAGAGCCCCTGGAACTTTTAATTTTTTACGAATGGCCCACAGGAAAAAGAAAAGCAACAGACAGGTAATGGTTTCATAAAATGAGGTTGGAAAAACCGGCATCGGTAAATAGGCGCAGTAATCACCCACACAGCCAGGAAAACGCAACCCTTCGTTGATCACATTGTGCGGAAAAGAATACGCAGCAAACCAGTCTGGCAAAAAAGAAGGCGCTTTAAAGGATAAATGATGTACCTGATCAAGACTACCAAATTGCCTCAGGTAAAAATCTTTATTGGCTTCCAGGGTCGCAGCAAACTTCGAAGGATCAGCCGAGAAGATTTTTCCATTCTGGTCGGTAGCATAGGCACTATTTATAATCCCCCAGTCACCATCGCCTGACACCTGGCAACCGATTCTTCCTATCGCGTAGGCGAGCATCAGCGCCGGTGCGGCCGAATCATTAAGATGCCAGAAACTGATCTTATGCCGTGACGCATACCACCAGATCGCCAGCGCCGCGAGCATTAATCCGCCATAGAATGTAAGTCCGCTAAAAGAAAGCAGGGAACCTACAGGATCGCGAACCAGCTCATTCCAGTTCTCAAGATTATGAAATATTTTGGCTCCCAGGAAACCGAAGACCGCTGCAAATATTACTATGTCTCCCACCCTGTCCTGCGGCCAGATGCGAATGGTACGTTCTTCCGGTTTGGGCAGTCGCTCTTTATTTTTTTCCCACCATTTCATCCCCGCAAAAAAAAGTCCGATAATGATACCCATGGTCCAGCTTCCTTCGAGGGACAGGATAAAATCCGGTGGATTCTCTGCGAGCGGACTGTCAGAAATAAATGCCCCGATAATTTTATAACCAAGTACAAACCCCAGCACAAAATTCAGGAGTAATTCCGACAGGGAGGCCGGCTTCCCGACCATGATGCGTGACTCTTCGTATTGAAGAAGCCCAAGTTTGCTTTTTCTTCGCAATTCCGCCGTCAGCACTATTGCCGCCCCCACAAAGGCCAGTGCCACGAAAAATCCGAATGAATTGACGAAATG
>JBDTEB010000206.1:0-2573 GCA_039922795.1 Chitinophagaceae bacterium | reverse complement strand
GGCTTTGTCGCTACGCGGATGACAGAAGACCTCAACCTGCCAAAAATTCTCACCGCCCAGCCTTCGGAAGTTGGTGAAGCGGTTTATTCAGCAGTTATCAATAAAAAAAACCTGATCTATGTGCGCTGGTTCTGGCGGTACATCATGCTGATCATCAGGAACATCCCTGAACCGATATTCAAAAAACTCAAACTTTGAGCCGGCGCATCGCATTTTTTGATTTTGACGGAACCATCACCAACCGCGATACCTTCCTGGAATTTATAAAATTCTACAAGTCCGAATGGCGTTTTTACCTGGGGTTTCTTTTGTACAGTCCGTATTTATTAGCTTTTAAACTCAAGTTGATACCAAACTATACGGCGAAGCAGAAGATCCTCATCCACTTTTTTAAAGGGGAGAAGATCACCGATATTCAGAGCGCCTGTAACCAGTTTGCTACTACAATTTTACCCGCCCTGATCCGGCCAAAGGCTCTCGTGGAAATTGAAAGACTTAAGCGGGCTGATTTTAGAATAGTCATTGTGTCTGCTTCTGCGGAGAACTGGATATATAAATGGGCCGAGCAGTATGAACTTGAATTGCTGGGTACCAGACTCGAGGTAAGGAATGGTATCATCACCGGAAAAATCGACGGGAGAAATTGTTATGGGGAAGAGAAGGTTTGCCGAATTAAAAAGAATATAAACCTTGAAGAATTTAGTGAGATCTATGCTTATGGCGATTCTTCCGGTGATAAGGAAATGCTAGCCATAGCTCATCAACATTTCTTCCAACCATTTCGATAGCCCGCACCGCTAGCCACTTTGCAGAATTTTCATCAACACTTTTTCTTCAGTTGTCAAGCCAGATATATTGTCATCATGTTCAATACCATCCAGCTCAGCAATATATTTTTTTAAACTCTGATTTTCGTATAAGGTGATAATGATCGGATGCACATAATATTTTCTGCAAACTGTGCGGGTGTTACCCAATAACTTCGACACTGCATCCAGGGCAGCAACTATTTTCTTCTTAGACTCCGTTTGAGTTTCGCTAAACCCGAGTTCACGAAACGCAAGAAGAGCCTGCACGGTACCAGACCAGGTACGAAAATCTTTAGCCGTAAAATCACTACCTCCGATCTTTTTGATATAATCATTTACCATTCCGGAATCTATTGAATGGTGCTGGCCTTCCGGCGTTATAAATTGGAAAAGTTCTTTCCCGGGAATATCTCTGCATTTTTTTACAATACCGGCCAATCGTTTGCTGGTTATGCTTATGTCATGGCTCACTCCTTTTTTTCCGCGGAAAGCAAAACTGATCTTGTTGCCGTTGATATGCACGTGTTTATCCTTCAGCGTGGTAAGGCCGAATGAGCCATAAAGCTTTTCATAAAAGCCATTGCCGATACGAATATTCGTTCTTTCCATCAGGCTAACTACTGTGGCCAGTACTTTTTCCAGAGGCAAACCTGGGAGGGAGATATCCTTCTCAAGTTGCAGTCTCATCAAAGGAAGTACCTTACCAAATTCCAGCAACCTGAAAAATTTTGTCTGATTTCGTAGGGTATTCCAAAGTGGATGATAACGGTATTGCTTTCTGTGTTTAATATCGATCCCGGTTACCTGGAGATGCCCATTGTTAAGCTTACAAATCCAAACCTGTTCCCAAGCAGGAGGAATCACAAGACTTTTTATCCTACCAAGGATCTCTTTGTCTTTAACAGGTCTGGAGTCTTCCAGATAACTGAATTTCTGGCCTTTTCGAACACGAATTATTCCGGATTCTGTATTGTTTACATAAACCAGATTTGCTGCTTCGGCCGTCTTTATAGGGTCCTTGACAATATTGCTGATCGTTTTTTTCGAGAGAGTGATAATTCCTTCTACAGCAGCAGGCATCGCTTACATTTTAACCGTTAATAATTTCTCCGGCATTGGGATGTAATACCTGTCCAACAACAATAGCTGGAGCCATGTTTGCTCATTCGGCTATTCCTTCTCAGGCATTTCATCTTTGTGATGCCAATGAAACTATTATGCCAATCCAGGCATACCCTGAATCAAAAAAAGCCATTGCGAACAATGGCTTCTGTCGTATTGATACGTTATCGTTAATCCAGTATATTCTGCACGTCGCGATCCTCTTTTACCACCTCTTTGATGAAATCATCATACTTTCCTTCGTCGTCATGGTTGCTGTAAGCGCCGTATGCATCCATGCTATAACCGATAAGTCCGTCATTTGCTTCAATCAAATAAATAATGCTTGAATCATCGGGATTGGAATCGCCTTCGAAACGGAAAGTTTTTATGATCTTAACGTCTTCGGGGTTATAAAATTTTCCTTTCCCTGCCGTAAAGCCTTCGGGAGTCATTATAAATTCGTTATCCTGCCTCTTCAACCGTAATTTTTCCAGTATCATGCTGGAGGTGGTCATTTCATTGGGCTGTTCCATATAGATTTATTTTGTTATTGTGTTAAGAGTTTAGTGACTTAAGGGAAACTGTAAGTTTTATAGCCGTCTACCAAAAAATCTACAGTTCATGTCCTTTCAATTTATTGTAAAGCGTCTTTCGGTCAAT
>JBDTEB010000205.1:0-11622 GCA_039922795.1 Chitinophagaceae bacterium | reverse complement strand
TAGTCATCGTTCAAAGCAAACACCGGCTTTCTTTCCATCCATTGTCCCCCGGTAAAATCAGGAAAATCAATGGTTCGATTGCCAAGCTCTATCGATTGCTCGCTAAGAGGTGTGATTGCACTCCATGCGGCGGCATCGTACACATCAAGCGGAGTGGGAACTTTTCTTTTTGCCGCTTCGATAAACGCATGATCAACAAAGAAATCCATGCCGCCATGACCTGCGCCGTCTGCGCTTTTTACCCAGCGTTTCCATAAAGGATGATCATATTTATCCAGCCACGGTTGTTGTGCATCCCACTGATGCGGCTTTTCTGACTTACCCTCCACATAAATTCCTTTCGCCACATCCATCCATATTCCGCCCGTACCCTGCACCCTGAATCCCAGTGAATAAGGCCTTGGGAGATTAGTGTCATGCTGCAGAAATACGGTTTCCCCGTTTGCACAGTTTAGAGAAGTGGTGACGATATCGCCAAGTCTGAATTTGACTTTAGCATTTGGATGATTCTCTCCTCCAACCTTCACAATATGCTCATGTAACCCTCTTGCCTTTGAAGAAAAAGAATTAAGCGATATAAAACGATTGCCCCGGTTGATATTAATATAATTCGCAATCGGACCAATACCGTGTGTCGGGTACAGGTCACCGTTACGATGCACCGAATGATTCGTTCTCCATCGAGCTTCTGAAAAGGCTTTCTCTCCAAACTCTGCCCCAAAGCCAGAATCGTGCACACCATCATTGAATTTTACGTCGCGCAGGTCATGCTGATATCCGCCCTGAAGGTGAATCAGTTCCCCGAACAATCCCTGTCTCACCATATTGAGCACGGCCATCACGTCACGGCGATAGCATACATTTTCAAGCATCATCACATGGGCATTATTTTTCTCGGCAGCCTTTACCACATCCCAGTGATCCTCCAGCGTTATCCCGATGACGACTTCTGAACCGATATATTTTATCCCTGAATCGATCGAACCCAGGATCATACTTTTATGCCATTCCCAGGGTGTGGCAATCATGACCGCGTCGAGCTGCTTGTTTTCCAGCATCCTTTTGTACGCATAAGGATCACCGGTATAAACTTCCGGCATTTTCTTGCCACTCTTCGTAATCATCGCTTTGGCAGAAGTGAGACTTCTGTTATCCACATCGCAGATCGCAACAAGATCCACATCATCCCTTCGCAACATCAGATCGAGATGGTTTTGTCCGCGAAGACCGACACCGATGATGCCTACTTTTACTTTCGCGTCAGCATCTGTCTTTGTTTTCTGCGCGAATAAGGAATCTGGTGAAAGCATGGCCAGCGAAGCAGCTCCGACGCCAGCAGTTGTTACAAACTGTTTTCTATTCATATCGTGTCAATTGTTATTATTTTACGCACCGGAAACCGGTGTGTTCAAGTCCCGTATCCGGGCTGCTTTTCATTCTCCTTGCCACGCGGTATCCACTGCAGTAGTCATCATTGCACAGAAAGCTTCCTCCACGCATGGATCTTTTTGGAACAGCAGGTTCTTCAGGATCATTGCTGGATGAAGGCCCTACCGGATTTTTTGCCACACCCGATCCAAGCGACTTGTAATAATCTGCATCATACCAGTCTGCACACCATTCCCACACATTGCCGGCCATGTCATACAATTTATTACCGTTTGGGCTAAAACTACCCACCGGAGCCAGTGTTAGGAAACCATCCGTTTTGATATTATTGTAAGGGAACTTGCCGTCCCAGCTATTTGCTTTTGGTTTGCCTTCATGAATGGGCTGGTTGCCCCAGGGATATATTTCATTGGAAAGTTTTCCACGGGCCGCGAATTCCCATTCCGCCTCTGTGGGTAAACGCTTGCCCGACCATTTGCAATAGGCCATAGCATCATACCAGCTTACCTGAACCACGGGGTAGTTTGACTTGCCCGCCAGCGAGCTGCCGGGCCCTTCAGGATGTTTCCAGTCGGCACCCTTTTCCCAGTTCCACCATAAAGAATAATTGCGCATATCCACAGGTCCCGAAGTTGGGTGGAAAACAAGAGAGGCCGGTACCAGCAGACTGTCAGCAGGTTTAGGAGTGCCGGGGGGTAACGTTTTTTTCATTTCTTCCCAGTCGGGCGCTTTTTCCGCAGTAGTCACATAACCTGTTGCCTGAACGAATTTCTGAAATTGATCATTCGTGACTTCCGTCGCATCCATATAGAATCCATCCAGGATCACTTTGTGTTTCGGGTATTCATCAGCGCTAGCCTGGTTATTATCTCCTCCCATGTCAAAAGTTCCTCCTTCAATAAACACCATTCCTGCTGTAGATGATTCCCCCGCAGGTTTGATCCCGTTGCTGTCGTCACCCCGTGAGGGGAAACGACTGGGCACTTTGGTACAGGTTGCGAGTGAGTCATGACTGACAAGAGCGGTTTTCTCGGCGGCCTCATGGCACGAAGCCAGCCCCAATAAGACAGGCAAGGTAAAAATGATCAATCGAAGGGAATGCATCTTGCAAAATAAGTATTTCCCGGCTTACTGCAGACCAACTGTCGCAAAAAAATTGAACCCCACACCCATTCATCCCCGCCGCAGAAAATTGCCCTATATTGTAGAATCGGCTTCTTTAATTAAAGTTCAGTTATATGGAACATTACCAGGCAGTGATCATCGGTTCAGGACAGGGGGGAACGCCTCTTTCAAAAAAACTGGCCAGCGCAGGCTGGAAAACGGCGTTGGTTGAAAAGGCCTTTATCGGAGGCACCTGCGTGAACGTTGGTTGCACACCTACAAAAACAATGATCAGCTCTGCAAGAACGGCCTATCTTATCGCTGAATCAGGCAGTCGTGGAGTGAGGTCGTCCAAACCGGAGGTCGATATCCGCGAGGTGATCAATTTGAAAAATAAAATCGTTGCCAAATTCAGGAATGGATCTGAAAAAGGACTAGAGGCCACCGAAAATCTTACGGTGATCCATGGTGAAGCCATCTTTTCCCGAGAAAAAACCCTCCGTATCAAGTTTAAAGACGGTCCTGACACGGAGATATCTGCCGACAAAATTTTTATAGATATTGGAACGCGTCCGAATATCCCAAAAATTGAAGGATTGGAAGATATCCGATACCTCACCTCATCCACCATTCTTGACCTGGAAGAAATACCCGGGCACCTGGTGGTCATTGGCGGAAATTATATCGGGCTGGAGTTCGGACAGATGTACAAAAGATTCGGAAGCAATGTCACTATTCTTGAAAAGAGTGAAAGATTATTGAAAAAGGAGGATGAGGATGTGTCGGAGGAAATGCATAAAATTCTCACAGAAGAGGGTATGGAGATACTGTTTAATGAAAAGACGAAAAAAATCACCCCCTCAGCCGGCGGATTTCAATTAATCACAGATAGCGGAAAAACGATTATCGGTACACATCTTTTGATCGCTACCGGTAGAATACCAAACACTGACAATTTAAACAGTCAAATACCCGGAGTGGACCTGGATGACAAAGGCTTTATCCGGGTAAATGGCAAACTGGAGACTTCCGTAAAAGACATTTACGCCATAGGAGATGTAACAGGCGGACCAGCATTTACACATATTTCATACAATGATTATATCGTGATCGCAGCCAACTTGTTAAACGGGGAAAACCGTACAACCGAGGGGAGGCAGGTTCCTTTTTGCATGTTCACTGACCCACAGCTGGGTCGCGTGGGAATGACGGAAGCCGAGGCAAAAGCAAAGGGAATAAAATATGTTGTGGCAAAGATCCCCATGGCGCAGGTGGCCCGCGCGATTGAAACCGGCGAAACCCGGGGATTAATGAAGGCTCTGGTCGATGAAAAAACAAATGAGATTCTCGGCGCAGCAATTATCGGGACTGAAGGCGGGGAAACGATGACTGTGGTTCAGATGGCCATGCTTGGGAAGATCAAGGCGGCAGAAATTCGGGAAATGATCTTCGCTCATCCGCTGTATGCCGAATCGCTGAATAATCTGTTTATGAGCCTTGAAAAATAGTAATCGGGAGCTCCAAATGGCCGGTTTAAAATCCTCGTAAATAAGAAAGCCAGCCTTTTATACAGACCAGCCTGAATTTTCGCCTGCAATTCACCTTTATGTCTGGAAAAGAAGTATCGACTATTCCTGCATCTACCTAATCTTTCGAACGCCGTTCAGCTCATTCAGTTTTACATACTTCGCAAAATGATAATAGGTCGAAAACACTGACCAGTAAAAACCCTTAAGTCCGTTCATAAAATTCAGATCCAGCAAATAATACTTGAAGAAATTGAAAGGAAGAGACATGAGCAATACCAGTACAGACTTGTTTTTTCCTTTTCTGAAAGCCATTTCAGAAGAGAGAGTGGAGTATTTGTTGCATTTCTCTATACACTGATGGAGGGAGGTGTAGCTGTAATGTTTGATCGTAGAGCGAAATTTCCGAACCGGTCCGTCGACTACGATGCCTTCATGAACCTTGTCGGCCGTGAATCCGCCCCTGCGGCGATTGAAGAGCCTGATGTAATAGCGGTTGGCTTCTCTTCCTACCTTGAATTCTTTATTTAGAAATACGAGGTTCATCGGGATGGAAAAAGCTGCATGATCGGTATTGCCAGACACGGCATCCTGTATTTCGTGGACCAGTTCTTCTGAAAGCACTTCATCGGCGTCAACTACAAGTACCCAGTCATTAGACGCCTTCGCAACAGCAGCCTGTTTTTGCGTTCCGTACCCGTCAAAAGAGCGATAGAAGATTTTGCAACCGGCTTCCTTGCAGATGTCGATCGTCTTATCATTGCTGTAACTGTCAAGGATTACGATTTCATCGCACCAGGTGAGCCGGGAAAGTGTTCGGTGAATATTCTGTTCCTCGTTATAAGTGATAATAACTGCGCTGACTTTTTGCGGACCATCCTGTTTTTGTTCACGGTATAGTTTTCCCGGTGAAAATTGCTTCAGCACAGTAGGGACGGATCTACTCATAAAACTAAAACGGGAAAACTTCAAATACCCCTATTGGGGAGAGAAGAATTTTTGAGGAAATAACAGACTCAGGACTATTTTCGCCGCCCTGGTAGTTAATTATTGAGCGTTGAATATTAATATCAACCACAGCGCAAGAATATCGATCGCCTATAACATCAACCCGCTTCCTCAACCGTCTAAAATACCGGAGTATCATCCAAGCGGCGAACTACCCCAAAAGTGCCTTACGCTAAAACCGGTCAAAGTAAAAGATCCGCTCCCTCTTTGCCGACCCGCCAAATACACCGAGCCCATTGCCCAGGATATTTCCGGTTGGGGAAATCAGCTGGCCGGAGGGCACTATACCAAAATCGGTTTTGTATTTCTCGTACACCAGGAAATAATCATAAAGTTCTTTGCTCACCAGTTTGGCCTGGATTCTTACCCGTCCCTTTTGGGTGGCATCAGTCGATACAAAAAACTGCGGATCAACAAAGATCCTGATCTGGTAAGAGGCGCTTCCCGCCGGTATCTCAGAAAGAAAGATTCGCCGGAAGGGATTGTCGAGATTATCTATCCGGGCGTTTTCCGTATGTATATCTTCGGTGTAAAGGTTCAGCCGTATAAACTTATTCTGAGAAACTGTATCGGTGTAAATCGGAACGTACTGATTATGGGAAATCTGTGAATAAAAAGCTTTACCCTGCGCAGTTTCATAACTGTACCGAAGGTTGTTATGGAAAAAATACCGACGCAGTTCCATCAGTTCCTTCAGTCCTTCAAAAACAAAAAGACTGTTCTGGTCGAATGGTCCCTCCAGGTTGATCGTCACTTGAAGCACACGACGTCCCTTATACTGCACCTGAACAGTATCCGTCATGGTTAACCGAGGGATGGGAGGAATATGGGTTGTAGCCGTAACTGTTCCCAGAATCGGGTGCTGCACTTCTATGCTATAGGTGGTATTCGCACGAAGCCGACGCCTGCTGCTGTATATAGATGAAGGATTGGAAGCATACTGCGAGGAATAATTTACCCTTAACATGAAAGCAGTTCCTGTTGCCTCTTTCAGCTGTACCCGGGCATCATTTACTTTATCAAACCTGATAAGATTTCCGTTTCCGACCCTGATGGATTTGCCCACAGGCACCTTGATGGAATCGTTGGCTGAGATCTCTGACAGGATCACCAGTTTGTCTTCCACAAACTGACTGGAAGAAAATGATTTCTTGCAGGAAGGGCCAAACGAAGCGATCATCACCGCTGCCAGTATCCATATCGTAAGGGCGCGACGCATCAGAAACTCAGGGAATAAGAAATGTAAGGCATCACGCTGAAGACATTATATTTCGTGGTTACTATGAGCGAACGCTTGCCCACCGTGCCTTCCAGGTCATACATGTACTGGGATGGGGAACCGTAAACATTATACACCCCGACGGTTATAAACGAAGAAAGCTTCCTGATCTTTTTCAGATGCCATACAGCGGAAACATCCAGCCGGTGATAAGAAAGATTGCGGAACTGGTTAACCGATGATGAATGATAGATGAGCCGGTATTCTTTCGGCGAAAGCGGGTCGATAATCTGCTGCGCGTTGTCGAAATCAGGATATATGGACGCGGGCAGGGTGAAAACATCACCCGTGGCAAATATCCAGGCAGCAGAAAAACTCCACTTGGCTGAAGGAATATACGAACCCGTGAGGTTCAGGTAATGCCTGCGATCGTATTTGAAAGGGAATTTTTTGCCACCATTCAATGTTTCAAATTTGCGCCAGTTCCATGAAAGCGTATAAGCCATTCTTGCCTGAAATTTCTCCCAGGTTTTTCCCGCGCTGAGCTCCAGTCCATAGGTCCAGCCCTTTCCTGACTTAATATTATCTTCCCAGTTACTGTTGTTAAGAAAGATGTTTTTGCCCTCCGCGTAATTGGTTACCCTGTTCATCAACTGGTAATACGCTTCTGCAGAGAAGATCAACCGGCTATTTTCATTGTAGGTATAACCAATGTTGAACATATTGCTGATCTCTGGTTTAAGGTCGCGGGTGCTTGGCAACCAGATATCGTTATTTACGCCAAGATACGGGTTGATGACCTGGTGGCGGTATTGAGTCATCATACTATAACTAAAAAGCAACTGACTGTATCTGTTCAGTTTATAGATGGAGTAAAGTCTTGGCTGCAGAGAGTTGTGTGTGAAATCTCTGTACCGGAAGTGTGTTCCATGAATCCCCGCCCTGATAAACAACTGTGAGTCTACCTTAACTTCTGCTTCGGCAAACATGATGGCCTGTTTATAGGAAAGCCGGGGGAAAGAACTAAAATCATCGGAGTTGTTGGCAAATTCGTAAGAGATATTCGTTTCGAAAGGATTAATTCTGGTGTACGAAAGCCTTGTTCCGGCGTTTACCCTGATGAAATTATTGAAGGCAATTTTAATTTGTGACGCTGCGTTGTATTGAGCGAGCGATGAGTAAGTATTATAGATCCGTTGCTGAGTATTCTGTCCGGCGCTATCGTACATATTATTTAGAAAGCCCGCCAGGTTTTGATAATTGCTCATATTGAGGGTTGTGCTCAAAAATGCTTTCGCACCGGCAATATGCGTCCAGGTTGCAGATGCGGCCTTATTACCCCACTGCTGCCGGTTATTATAATTATCGTAGAAGAGCTTCAGGTGATCCTGACCGCGATAAACATTAAATGTGAGCTTATCCTTTTTTCCAATGAGGTGAGTCACTTTGAGATGGAGATCGTAAAAATTCAGCCCTACGGATGAATTTACCGCCCGTAAAAAAGGATTGATCCAGCTATACCTGCCTGCTACCATCATCGCGGTGCGATCCTTTACCAGCGGGCCTTCTATCGTGAGAGAGCCTGCCACCAGGCCTGCATTTGCCTGACCCTTCCATTCCTGCATGTCACCATCTTTCGTATAGACATCAATAATCGATGCCAGGCTGCCCCCATATCTTGCAGGAAAATTATTTTTATAAAAATCCAGTGATTTAAGCGCTGTTTTGTTAACGATGGAGATCATGCCCAGCATATGTGTCGGGTTAAAAATCGGAATGCCATCCTGGTAAAAAAGGTTCTGATCGGGGCCGCCGCCTCTAACCACAATTCCGTTGGTAATGTCCGGAATACTCTGAACCCCGGGAAGCTGATAGAGCGTTCGTAGCGGATCTGCTTCCCCGAGTATATTATCGTACAACTCCTTGTCGGGACGAACCTTTATAGCGCCATTAACTTTTCTGTCATCATTCAGTACGGTAACTGCTTTCAGCTCGTCAGTCGCCACCATTTTTACGTCAAGGCGAGTATTGCCGGTTACCGAAAAACGGATGATTTTTTCCTGTAATCCCACGTAGGATACCGTAAGCTGGTGGTTTCCCTCGGGAAGAAGAAGGGTAAAGTATCCCTGTGCATCGCTAACCGTTTGCCTTCCTTTCGCGGGTTCAGTAATTACCGCATCAATCAATGGCTCGCCGGTTCCGGATTCTTTAATAAAGCCGAAGACATTATAACTGGATAAAAACACCTCATCATTAATTTTTTCAGAAGAGGGTAGAAGCAGGATCTTTTTACGGCTATGTACCACGGAAATATATTGCCCGCTTAATACTTCACTGAGAAACTGCCCAACCGTGGCTACCGGTTTTGAGAGGGTGATCATCTTTCCTGTATCAATGCTGCCTGAAGAATATTCAACAAGGGATCTTTCGTTGTTCAGTAAACGAAGAAAGTCGATGACGGTTGCTTTTGATACGGAAGGTAGAAATCGCTGAGAAAGAATGCCTGTTTTTTGAGCATCGGCCCTATGGCACAATGTCAGTAACAAGACAGTTAGAAATCTAATCGGGAAACGCCACGTGATTGAATTCATGCTGGAGACAGTGCATGAAGATACGATAAAACGAAGGCCAGCGATGTCTATTTCTTGCTGTAGACAAAGGTTCCATCGGATTGTTTGATAACGGTAAGGCCGGTTATCATGGAAATTTCTTCAAGGGCTTTAGGCAAGGTTTCGTTGTCGAAACTTACAGTTACCAGCGCGTTTTCTGACAATGCTTCTGTTTTAGCGCTTATCGGCACCTGGTAGAAATCGCTGAGCGCCTTCAGCACTTTTTCCAAATTCATTTCCTTAAAGCGGAGCTGGCCGGTTTTCCAGGAAAGAAAGTTTGAATCGCTCACTGAAGATCTGGTCATTTTATATTTTGAAATCACCAGCTTGTCTCCGGGCAGCAACAGGGACGCAGGCTTGTTTTCAATGACCGAAGTAACATTTACCTTTCCGCGGGAAACAATTACCTGATCAAAACCTCCCTGGGAGCGGATCGTGAAAGCAGTTCCCATCACCGTTGTCACCGATTGACCGGTGGTAACGGTGAACTTGTTCTTTGCATCCTGCTGAACATCGAAATACGCTTCGCCAGCGAGTTTTACCTCACGATCGGTTTTAAAATCAGTTTTCCATTCAAGTGTGCCTCCTTTTCTTATCCAAACCCTAGAGCCGTCTGGCAGAATCTTTTCGAGATTCGTAGTAGATGCCACTGCCTTCTCCCAGGAGGAATCGAAGAAAAATGATCTTGCGAACCATGCGGCCACTATAACGATCAGAAAAGTCGCTGCTACTGAAAAGATCCTGCGAAATCTGTTTGGATTGTGCATCGGGATAACTGATGCAGAGGATTCTATTTTTCCCTCAAGTTTGCTCCAGGCCCGGTCAACATCTACCGGCTGCTGAAGGTATCTGCCCGTGGCCTCATAAATGCCTTCCAGTTCCCTTAAAGTATCCTGGTTTCCTTTGGCTTCTCTCAGCCAAGATTCGAGGGTAAGCACCTCTTCTTCAGATGCCTCGCCATCCAGCTTTCTGGCAATGAGCGTGTAAATAGTATCAGGAATTTCCATGGTGTTGTTGATGTTAAAACGCCAAATCGTTCAATACCCCTATGTTCATAAATATTTATATAAATAAATCAACAGGAGAAGAACAATGTCGTTCCTTTCCCTGCCATAAGATTTCAGGATCCTGAATGCTTTACCCATCTGGTTTTCTACTGTTTTTACCGAGATACCCATCGTTTCGGCAATCCGCTGATACGTAAGCTGGCTCACCCGACTAAGTATGAAAACCTCGCGACACCTCTTCGGCAAGCGGGCCAGTGCCTCTTTAATAACTGAAGGAGCATCCCAGTTTGAACTTTTTTCCTGTTTTTCATCGGCCAATGAAATCCGGTTCCAATCTACTTCCGCAGATTCAACGGGTGTTTTCATCTTATCCCGTTTTCGACTTATACAATTGTTTCTGACTGCTACATAGAGATAATACCTCAGGTCGGTCTTTCCCAGCAGGTCCTGTTTTCTTTCCCACACCTTCAGGAAGACATCCTGTACCACATCTTCCGCGGCATCCAGATCATCGAGAAACCCGTTGGCATACTGGCACAACGGCGCATAGTGCAGATGGAAATCAGCTTTAAATGATTTGTATGAGTCAGTTTTTCTCAACATGGCAGGTACCGTCAATTCCTAAAAATACGTATCGAAAGTTACACCATAGGTCATTAACAGGCTTTCCCTTTTCGTTCTGTTGATTTTGTCGTAGTTGAAAGAGGCGGTAAGACTAAACCAGGTGGTTAATTTAACTGACACATTATCAACTGCCTTTATAATGTAATCATCTCCTTTGGAAAGCGAATTCTGGAGGTAGTTTGTTCCATCGAGTATCAGCAGATCCCTGATCACCCAACGGAAGCGCAGCCGGAAAGAGTTACGAAAGGTCTGGTAATCATCCCTGCCTGTGGGCTGCTGGAGATCACTTTTTTCAAAGAGCACTCCATCACTGAATCCGAGAAAGGCATTTTTCCTGTCTATGGCATTATAGGCACCACCAAGTCCGGCCTGGAGGCGCTGGTTGATCTTAAGTGAATAACTTTTGTCGAAAGTGGCGAGCCCCCAGTAATAAAAATGAGGAATGGTCCTGTACAAATTAAAGTCAAGTGCCGAGCTGAAATCGTTATTCGTAAGCACCTGTTGTTGTTCTCCATACAGCCAGGTGGCAGTGAGATTCATGGTAACATCCTTTCTGCCGACATTAAATTTTAAGCCATTTGTTAGCACATAGGAATTGTTGTCATTGGTTCTGTTGAGCACCCCGGTGCTGGTGTAGTTAACGTGGTAAAAGGTAGAATCATTGAACTGCGATCGGGCAGAAATGCCGGCGAGAATAAACCAGGTCAGGAGCGTAATTGACTTCATCCCGGAAATATCAAAAAAATTATGCCGATCGGTATTGAAATTTTATCTGATCTGCTTTTTTACTGCACTCCATTTCGCGGCAAGCGATATTGTTTGCGATTCGGCTATACGGTTCAACTGTCGAGCAGGCCGTTCATTTTTACATATTGAAGTAACATGATCGTTTTTGCATCCTGGATCTCTCCATTGGCAAGCATATCAAGAGCCTTATCAAGTTTGATTTCCAGCACTTCGATGTTTTCCTGTTCATTAGCAGCGCCGCCTCCATCATTCACTTTCATGTCTTTTGTATATTCCGCCACAAAGAAATAAAGTATCTCGGTCACTGATCCGGGAGACATATAGGCTTCATAGATTTTTCTAACGTCGGTGATCTTATACCCGGTTTCTTCTTCCGTCTCGCGCCGGAT
>JBDTEB010000204.1:0-5531 GCA_039922795.1 Chitinophagaceae bacterium | reverse complement strand
TACGATATGGCGAGCATGGATGATATTAAAGAAATTCCCGTTTTGGCGAATTCATCAAGACCGACCCTGGGAGATATCGCGGATATAACCGTGGGCACAACCTATGGTGAGAATGACAATCTTGGCTCACTGCCCATGTTATCGGTGACGGCAAATATTCACAAAACAGATCTTGGATCGGCCACGGATGAAGTGGCGAAAGCGGTTGCGTCAATTGACAGTCTGCCGAAAGGGTTGAATATCGAAACAAAAGGTTTAAGCAGCATCCTTGTGGACACATTGGGAAGTCTTCAAAACGGACTGGCAGTAGCCATTGTCGTGATATTTCTCATGCTGGCCGCAAATTTCCAGTCGTTCAAAGTATCGTTGGTCGTGCTCACGACCGTTCCTGCGGTTATTGCAGGCGCATTGTTATTTTTAAAGCTCTCCGGGTCAACGCTGAACCTGCAATCTTACATGGGCATCATCATGTCCGTAGGGGTTTCGATAGCTAACTCGGTTTTGCTTATCACCAATGCCGAGCACCTCAGAATGCACAATGGCAATGCCATGGAATCTGCGCGTGAGGCGGCTGCCTTGCGTATTCGTCCGATTTTGATGACCAGTCTTGCCATGGTCGCCGGAATGATCCCCATGGCTTCGGGATTGGGGGAAGGGGGTGATCAGACTTCACCACTGGCACGTGCGGTGATCGGGGGCCTGATCGCTTCGACGTTCGCGGCCCTGCTGATACTGCCGCTGGCATTCACCTGGGTGCAGGGCAAGGCATCCAAAGTATCTGTTTCACTTGATCCCGAAGACAAAGAAAGCAAACACTATATACCTTCATTATATGACTCAGAAGAAAAATAGCCAATTATTGTTGTGGGCAGCTGTCATTTTTCTATCTGTTTCCGCCTGGAGCGCCTGCAACGGACATAAGGACGAAGAGGTAGAAGACGGGCCTGTAAAAGAGACGGTTATCAATGTCGTCAAAGCCGAAAAAGGACTGCTATCAACTTCATTCCGGGTTCCGGGGGAGCTGTTGCCTTTCCAGGATGTGGATCTGTATGCCAAAGAAAACAGCTTTGTAAAATCGGTGTTGGTTGATGTGGGTTCTGAGGTGAAACAGGGCCAGCTGCTCGCGAGTCTCGAGGCCCCGGAAATCAGTTCGAGACTTGCAGAGGCCAATTCCCGACTGCAGTCTCAGGAAGCTATATTTTCAGCTTCTAAAGCAAGATATGATCGTTTGCTTGAGACCAGCAAAACCCCTGGCACCATTTCTCCCAATGATCTTGAACAGGCATCGGCAGTCAGAAACTCGCAACAGGCACAGCTCGATGCATCGAAATCAGCTTACCGACAGGTGGCGGATGCGCAGAATTACCTTCAGATCCGCGCGCCATTTGCGGGAATTATCAGCGCGAAAAATATCAGCACAGGTGCCTACGTAGGACCCTCCGGCAAAGGTTCGGATCTTCCGCTATTTGTATTGCAACAGCAAAAGAAGCTTCGACTGGTAGTCTCCGTTCCGGAAGCATTTGCCGGCCTGTTAAAGCGTGACGCGGAAGTTGGATTCACCATCAAGTCGATGCCTAAAGACACTTTCAGGGCAAAGATAAGCAGGCTTGCAGGCTCACTCGATGCGCGGTTAAGATCTGAAAGAGTGGAAATGGATGTCATCAATAACAATAAGAAATTGTTGCCAGGCATGTATGCAGAAGTGCAGGTGCCCATGCCCGCAAACGACAGCACATTTATCGTTCCGAAAACCGCTGTGGTAACATCCACCGAAAAGATCTTTGTCATCAAAATTGCCGGTAAGAAAGCTGAATGGGTAGAAGTAAAGAAAGGCCGCGAAAGCAATGGTCAGATTGAAGTGTATGGTAGTCTTAATGCCGGTGATCTTCTTGTTCAGACCGCCTCTGAAGAGATCAGGAACGGCTCGGCAGTAAACAACATCAAAGTCGCTTCCAAACCCAAAGAATAATATTCTTTCGAGGCTGGTCAAAAAGGCGTTTTTCTGCTGAATTTCTTCCGCCGGGTTTATTCGCTTTTGCATAATTTGTGACATCATGAATAATCGGAGAAATTTTATCAGGCAGGCTTCCGCTCTCGCGGGGGCTTTTTCAGTAAACAGTCTTTTTAACCAGGTTCATGCAGAAGAATGGAAAAATCTGAAACCCAGGTCGGATGACCCTATCGAGGCCGCAGGAGACGAAGATTACTGGTCTGTCATTCAACGGGCATTTACTACCAGCCCGAATATCATCCTTCTGAATAATGGCGGCGTTTCACCGGCACCGTTAGTAGTTCAACAGGCGGTGGAAAGATATAATCAGCTGGCAAACGAAGGCCCCTCCTATTTTATGTGGAGAATACTTGACCAGGGCAGGGAACCCCTTCGGGAAAAACTGGCATTGCTGGGCGGCGTTAACCCCGATGAAATAGCCATTAACAGGAATGCTACAGAAGCACTAACAACGATTATCTATGGGCTAAACCTGCAGAAGGGCGATGAAGTGATAGGAACGAAACAGGACTATCCAAACATCGTGCAAGCCTGGAGACAAAGAGCCTCGCGTGAAGGAATCAACTACATACAACTGAATTTCGAATTTCCGATTGAAAACGATGCGCAGATCGTTGCGGAATATGAAAAGGCCATAACATCCAGGACGAAAGTGATTCACATCACCCACGTGATCAACTGGGTAGGACAAATTATGCCTGTCGCGAAAATAGCCGCCATGGCACACAAAAAAGGGATAGAAGTTGTCGTGGATGGCGCTCATTCTTTTGGACTTTTAGACTTCAGGATCCCGGATCTTGGTTGTGATTATTTTGGTACAAGCCTCCACAAGTTTTTATCTGCACCAATCGGCTCAGGTATGCTTTGGATTAAAAAAGAAAAGATCCCGGGGATATGGCCGTTGATGTGTAACAGTCTTCCTAACGGTGGGGACATACGAAAATTTGAAACACTCGGAACCCGAAGTTTTCCTATCGAACAGGGAATTGGTGAAGCGATAAATTTTCACATAGGAATTGGCCCGAAACGCAAGGAGGAAAGGATCCGGTATCTTAAGGATTATTGGGCGACGAGGGTCAGGGATGTTCCCGGACTAACTTTGCACACCTCGTTAAAGCCACAGTTTTCCTGTGCCATCTGCGGTGTAAGTATCAAAGGAAAAACGCCTCAGGAACTAGAATCCCTGTTATTTGCAAAATACAAAATACATACTTCACCAATTGTCTGGGAGAATATCAGCTGCGTGCGAATAACGCCGCACGTCTACACCACGCTCAGAGACCTTGACAAACTGGTAAGAGCACTTACTGAAACTGCGAAGGCGTTCAGTTAATTCTTCCACCTCCATTCGCCGGCGATCATGAGCGGCTGTTGAAGGTTGTTTTTAATAAGGAATTCTTTGGTTTCTTCATCTGAACGGTGCTTTGCCGGAATCTTTTCTGTATCGGCCAAACCATACAGCAGCATGGCATTGAAGCGGATGGTGTTCTTCATTCCTTTCTCATCTACAAGCGCGAATACGTCACAGTCTGCGTGGTAACAATCCAACACGTTGCGGGCCAGTGAGCCAGCGCCTCCGCCTGTGGGTATCCCGTGCAGCATAAAGGGTTGATGATCGCTATGCAACCCTGCACCGCTGGAAAATGTATTGCTGAATGACGTATCAAGTGTATTGGCGATGGCGCCGATTGACTGAAAAAGTTGTTTACAGGTTGAATCAGAAGAATTAAAACCCTTCGAATCATTTGTCATATCGTAATTCAGCATAAAGTCAATATTCCGGATATCTCCTGATTTTATCGCTTCATCAACATAGGCCTTCGAACCGAGCAGTCCTTCCTCTTCTCCCATGAACATGACAAATTCTATGGTGCGTTTCGGGCGGAGTTTTAGTACCTGGAAGGTACGGGCCATATCGATAACGGAGAAAGAGCCAATGCCGTTGTCGATGGCGCCTGTGGCCAGGTCCCAGCTATCCAGATGCCCGCCGATCACAATTTTTTCATTGGGGAGGGAGCTGCCGGGGATAGTGGCCAAAACATTTCTTGCCTTTATCAATCCGGAAAAATTTTTCATAACGATATGCGCTTTGATCGGACTTGTCTTTAATTTTTGTCTTAAAGCAAGGCCTTCTTCTTTCCCTATGCAAACTGCGGGTATTGGTATCAGTTTGCCTGTAACCGAAGCAGTTCCTGTGAGCAGCGTGCCTCCGTTTACGGTGTTAAAAATGATCACACCTGTTGCGCCGTATTTCGTGGCGATGGCGGTTTTTTCGGAACGATGGAGGTTTCCTGATCTTTCAACTGAACCGGGAAGTATACCAAGATAAATCAGCACGATCTTTCCTTTCGCTGCTTTAGGATTTGCCTGGTAGTCGGCTTCGAGCCCGTTGCCCAGATCGACAAGATCACCTGTAACGTCGGCTTTTACCGGCGAATGGGCTAGAGTAACTGCTTTTGTTTTTACTCCGGCGATTTCCACGCCAAGTGTTCCGCGGCTCCAGCTTTCTACTTCGAAGGGCTGATATTTTACTTGTTCAAATCCATATGATTTTAAGAGATGGTAGGCAAAATCTTCTGCCTTTTTTCCGTTGGGCGAACCGGTAAGACGGTGGCCAATTGTGCCGGTTACTTCTTTAAGTGAGGAATACCCTTTGGAATTTGCCAACACTTCAGCATTGATTTTTGTAAACACTCCGGTCCACTCCGGATGTGACTGGGCAGATAATTTCAGGGAGAAAAAAATCGCGGTGAAGATGATCCAGCTTGTTTTTTGCATATTGCAAAATACGGATCAGCTACCAGAAAAAACCGTTTAAATTTTCCAGTCTTTTACCTGGTTAACGAGGTCTTCCCTGAATAAAGTCTGTATCCGGATATAATTATCTGTATATCCGTCGATGGTGGATTTCCTGTCATGACCCTCAAACAAAACCTTGCGTGTTTCGCCTTCGTGCCGGCGGGTAAACGCCTGCATCTTCATAAAACTCAGGTTGCGAAGTTGTTTGTTGCGAAGGTTTCTGACATGAATCGGGACGATAGGTTTTAAATCAAGCGCTGCGGTATCATTTCTTTCCGAATAGGTAAATACGTGCAGGTAGGAGATCTCCAGCTCGTGAAGAAAACTAAAAGTCTCGGTAAAATCTTCCTCCGTTTCTCCCGGAAAACCAACGATGACATCAACCCCAATGCAACAATGAGGCATCAGCAATTTAATGAGTCGAACTTTGTCTGCGTAGAGTTCACGCCGATAACGTCTTTTCATCAATGCAAGAATCTTGTTCGATCCACTTTGCAGAGGGATGTGAAAATGCGGCATGAACCTTTGGCTGTTGCTTACGAATTCTATGATTTCGCCTGTCAGAAGGTTTGGCTCTATCGATGAAATCCGGAATCTTTCTATACCACTTACGGTCTCCAGATCTTTTATAAGACCGAGAAAAGTTTCGTTGTGTTTTGTCCCTTCAGCGCCTTTGCCAAAATCGCCCAGATTGATACCGGTCAGCACGACTTCTTTTACT
>JBDTEB010000203.1:0-4490 GCA_039922795.1 Chitinophagaceae bacterium | reverse complement strand
TCGGGAAGCCTGCGATGTAGCCGCGGATTATGGCGAGAGGCTAGCACTGGAAGGAGAGATCTGCTGGGGGGCAATGCACAGCTGGCGCGCCATGGTAGACACGCTTGAAGCGGTTGACCGGCCCAATATCGGTTTCCAGGCAGATATGGCCCATACCTTGTTATACCTGCTGGGTTACAACAGTCCGCAGGATCGCATCCTGCCCGAAAATTTTGACTGGAACGATCGCGCAACGCTGACGGAAGCATTAAAAAAACTTACTGCTGCCCTTCGTCCCTGGACCATAGATTTTCACATTGCACAAAACGATGGAACAGTACATGGTACGGGATCTCACGATAAAACAGGAAGACATTGTCTTACCACCGATCCCAATGGCAAACTCGATATCGTAAAAGATGCCGCATACTGGATGCGGGATGAAAACGGTTCACTTACAAAAGCGTTTAACCATATCTGTTGGGATGGCTGTATGTTTCCCAACGAGGTAATGATGAAACAGCAAACCTGGAATGATATACTGGCTACGATGATCCGGGTACGTGATGCGAATGGATGGAGTTAATAACCAAAGCCATTAAAAATGAATGAAATTAATATAGCCCTTATCGGTTGTGGGCTGATGGGACGAACGCATACAAACGCGTACAAGCGTATCGGAGATTTTTTTCCGGAGTTGTTGAATCGGCCGGTACTGAAAGTCGCCTGCTCGCGGAATGCGGATAAGGTGAATGCCTTTGCAAAACAGTGGGGTTATGAGTCAGTAGAAACAGACTGGAAAGCCGTGATTGCCCGCGATGATATTGACGCAGTTGACATCTGTACACCCAATGATTCGCATGCGGAAATAGCGATTGCTGCCGCGGAGGCCGGTAAAATGATCCTCTGCGAAAAACCGCTTGCCCGTACCCTCGAAGAGGCGGAGCAAATGGTTAAAACGATTGAGAAAACAGGTGTCAAAAATACGGTCTGGTACAATTACCGCCGCATTCCTGCGGTAACCCTCGCCAAGCAAATCATTGACTCTGGAAAGCTGGGCAAGATCTTCCATTACCGGGCAAACTTTTTACAGGACTGGACGATTAGTCCGGAACTGCCGCAGGGTGGAGAGGGACTTTGGCGGCTGGACGCAAGTGCGGCAGGCTCCGGGGTTACCGGTGATTTGCTTGCGCACTGCATCGATACCGCCATGTGGATGAATGGCGGAATAAAGGACGTTTCTGCCATGACCGAGACCTTTATAAAACAGCGCGTTCATCAGAGTAGTGGAAAAATGGAAAGCGTTGGCATTGATGATGCCTGCATCTTCCACTGTCATTTTGAAAATGGCTCTCTCGGTCTCTTTGAATCCACCCGTTACGCGCGCGGTCACAAAGCGATGTACACGTTTGAGATTAATGGTGAGCATGCATCTCTCCGATGGGACCTGCACGATTTAAACCGGCTCGAATATTTTGATCATGCCGATGAATCGATTGTAAGAGGGTGGCGCTCCATCCATGTAACGGACAGCGATCAGCCTTATATGAAAAGATGGTGGATCCCCGGTTGTGGTATTGGTTATGAGCATAGCTTTATACACCAGGCTGCAGATTTTTTTCAAAGTCTGGAAACAGGAGAAGCCTGCCATCCGACCTTTAAAGATGCGTTGGAAACCCAAAAGGTTTGCCAGGCCGTGCTGGATTCTGCAGCGTCAAGAAGCTGGAAGGATACGGGCGTTGACTGGTAAGGAAGCAGTGTGAATACGGGCGTTGACTGGTAAAGATGCATGGTTCTCAAAGTAGGGGTGGGCCTTGCGTCCGCCCTGGCAGCTATTTCGAAGCGATGTAGCACGTTTCGGGTGCCAGGGTTTGCCTTCTCAAAGTAGGGGCGGGCCTTGCGTCCGCCCTGGTAGCTATTTCGAAGCGATGTAGCACGATTCGGGTGCCAGGGTTTGCCCCATTTCGCAGGAAAGGCGGACGCAAGGCCCGCCCCTACAAGGCGAACTGAAATAAACAACGCGTCCACGAATGCGGTAATTAGTTGGCGAGCATTTGTCGGAGCCAGGGTTATCGCCCTCACCCGAATTTTCCGGGAGTGCAACAGACGAGGTCAGACGGCGACACCGCGAATGAAGTTGGAGGATAAGTTTCTGTGAAAAAAGGTGGTAAAAGATTTGGTGGAATTGGCAATGAAACCACTGGCCTGGAAATAATTGATTTATGAATATTTACTAATAACCATGAAAAAAATTCTTACACTTTTAAGCTGCTGCGTCGTTGTTTTCAACCCCGGTTGTAAACCAAAGCCGATTAAGAAAGAGGAAGCTGTGACGTATTCAGTCACCTCACCATCAAAGATTGATACGGTGTTTGTTAAGGAATATGTGTCACAGATCCGCTCTGTCCGCAACATTGAAATTAGGGCACAGGAAAAAGGTTTCCTCCAGGATATCTATGTAGATGAAGGGCAGTCAGTGAAAGCCGGCCAGGTGCTATTCCGGATCATGCCTAAATTTTACGAAGCCGAATTGCTGAAAGCAGAAGCTGAAGCCAGGTCAACCGAAATCGAACTGGAAAATACCAAAATGCTTTCGGACAAAAACGTGGTGGCTAAAAATGAATTGGCGATGGCGCAGGCAAAAGCAGACCAGAATAAAGCCCAAGTATCACTCGCCAAGCTCCACCTGTCGTTTACGGAAATAAAGGCCCCTTTCGATGGTGTGATCGATCGCATTCCAAAAAAACTCGGAAGCCTCATCGATGAGGGTGCACTGCTTACCACTCTTTCAGACAATAGCCAGATGTATGCCTATTTCAATGTGTCTGAACCCGAATACCTTAATTATAAAACCATTGCGAAAAATGATGTCAATAACAAGGTGAACCTGCTGCTGGCCAACAACACGATGTTTCCATACGCAGGTAACGTGGAAACCATTGAAAGCGAATTTGACAGCGAAACAGGCAATATCGCCTTCAGGGCAAAATTCCCCAATCCCGACAGGCTCCTGAAACACGGCGAAACAGGCAAGGTTGAAATGACCGTTCCACTGCATAATGTGCTGGTTATTCCACAAAAAGCGACCTACGAAATACAGGATAAAATTTATGTTTTTGTCATAGATAAAAACAACGTGGTAAAGTCGCGGAATATAACCGTCACCAACAGGATGCCCGATCTGTATGTTGTGGGAAGTGGTTTGTCTGAAAATGACAAAATTCTCTTTGAAGGCGTTCAGAATGTGAAGGAAGATGATAAGATTAAAACGGAGTTTGTAGCATCCAACGAGGTAATCTCCAGACTGAAATTGTATGCTGAATAATGCTTCAAACTCAAAACAGTAATTAATGTTTAATAGATTTATCAACAGGCCCGTACTATCTATCGTCATCTCGCTCATCATCGTTTTCATGGGTGCGCTGGCGATGACAAGCCTTCCTGTTACGCAGTTTCCTTCCATCTCTCCACCCAAAGTAAATGTTACTGCCGAGTATCCCGGGGCAAACGGAGAGCTGATGACAAAAGCTGTGCTTATTCCGTTGGAACGTGCGATCAACGGCATTCCCGGGATGAAATACATGGAATCAAGTGCGGGCAATGATGGTGAGGCAAATATCCAGGTAATTTTTTACCTCGGCACCGATCCGAATATAGCGGCGGTAAATGTTCAGAACCGGGTTGCGTCTGTAGTAAATAAACTGCCGCCACTGGTTGTTCGTGAGGGTGTAAAGATCACCCGCGAAGAATCGAATATGCTGATGTACATTAACCTGTATAGCAGTGATCCGAAAATAGATCAGAAATTCCTGTACAATTTTGCGGATATAAATATTCTGTCTGAACTAAAAAGGGTTAATGGAGTTGGGTTTGCAGATATTCTCGGTAACCGTGATTATGCAATGCGCATCTGGCTGAAACCCGATCGTATGCTGGCTTACAAGATCTCGGCTGATGATGTAATGAAAGCTTTGGAAGAACAAAGTATTGAAGCTTCTCCCGGAAAAACGGGCGAGAGTTCAGGTAAAAGATCACAGGCATTTGAATATGTTTTGAAATACCCGGGAAGATTTACCGATCAGCAGGGATATGAAAATATTATTTTGAGATCAAATCCCGATGGAGAATTGTTGCGGCTGAAAGATGTTGCCCAGGTTGAATTCGGAAGCTCGATGTACGATCTGTATTCTACACTGAACGGACATTCATCTGCTGCCATCGTTGTCAAGCAATCCTATGGGTCAAATGCGAGCCAGGTAATTAAAGACATCAAAGCGAAACTTGCGGAGATCAAGGGAACCAGCTTTCCCAAAGGAGTCGATTACGAAATCAGTTATGATGTGTCCAAATTCCTGGATGCTTCCATAGAAAAAGTAATTCATACTCTCGTGGAAGCGTTTATTCTGGTGGGCCTGGTCGTGTTTCTCTTTCTTGGTGACTGGCGTTCTACATTGATCCCCGCCATTGCCGTTCCGGTATCTCTTATCGGAACATTTATGTTCATGCAATTT
>JBDTEB010000202.1:0-6290 GCA_039922795.1 Chitinophagaceae bacterium | reverse complement strand
CAAACCCGTTTTTAAAATGTTCGGATTTGAAATTGAATAAAAAGCCGAGCTCGAAATCGATGATCTCGTTTGGACCTGTTTTCGGCCGGTCAATTTTCTCATTGGGATGAAGAAGACCTTTAAAGTTTTCTATTTCGGTTGTGGCGTCTGTTTCCCAGAGCCATTCGGGCGCCTCCATTTTTAATGCACCGTTTTCAAGGTAGAATGTGATATCCCTGCTCTCTGCATCATCTAGCGTCAATCCATAGGGTTTAAGGAATTCCGTCTTTTCTTTACTGAAATCTTTCAGGGTTAGAAAATACTGATAGCCCTTTATTTGCTGGATCCAGTCGAAAGCAGCCTTCACATGCAGACAAAGTTCCTCCGGCCGGTTACAACCGCATTTATAAGAAAAGGTGTCTCGCCTGTCGTACTTTATCTCCGGGTAATAGATGTTTGTTTTTGTTTCATTGTATTGAAATTGCCATTCCGGTGGATTTACATTCTCTTTGATCAGGTTAACAGCACTCACTGCTTTGCCGGTCGTTAGCATGAATCCCGACATTCTGTAAACATATTGGAATACCTGCGTCGGTGAAGCTTTGAATTGCATCCACTCGTTGGTTGAAGTTGTTGCCGCAACTGACTTTGCGGGAATTTTTTGATTTTTATTCGGTAATAGAATGTCTTCTATCTCATCGGTTTCAACATAGTCGTTAATAAGTCTGATGATGGATGCCGCAATATGTTTGCAATCAATATGGCCCTCAAAATATTTACAGGTGCAGAAGACCGTTAGTTCATCATCTTCAACACCAATGTCAACCATATAGCCGTTCCTGGGATTCGATTCGCTTTTTACCAGCATCGTATAGCCGTCCCTTTCTTCGTCGTAAACCGCTTGCTCTACAGCACCATTGTCGTACATGCGGAGCCCCTTCCTGACTATACCCGGTTCGATTTTTCTTAACCAGGGTATCAGCAGGCTCTCAATTCCCACCGGATAATCTGCACTCATGTTTTTGCAAAATCTAGCTGCTAAAATACGATCTCCAGGTTATTCATAACAGTGGCCTTTCATGCCGAATACTCCCGTTTCCCTTGGCCAGCCTATTCTCCGTAAAAAAAATGGCATCCCTGATAACCAGGAATGCCAGTGTTTAAATTTGCTAAAAGTAAAATTCTCGTTAAGTAAAATGGACACACTCCGCAAGCTCTTTCTCTGTATAGGCCATTCCATACTGCTTCAACACATCGTTGGGAACACCATCCCATTGATTGGGTCTGTTACCTACGTAACCAATGTCATCGAGACCGATTTTGGTAGTGAAAAATCCAGTGGCCGTAAGGTTCCTGATCCTGCTGAAGAAAACGACGCCAGGCCGCATCTCGGGCTTTGCTTTACCAGGGTAGGCGATTTCATTGACCATCTTAAGCTGTTGCTCAGACGAACAATCCTTGAAAGGCTTGTCATACATTTTCAGCATCTGGATATCAAGCCAGCTCAGGCCGCCGCGCATGGGAAGCTGATGATCGGGCATGTCTTTTACGATAAATTCTATGAACTCAGGTACTTTGGCATCCGATGCGCTACCTGATTTATCATCTTTCGGAATAATAATATCACCGAGCACTGTAATGGTAGCCATTTCGTGTGCCGTGAAAAATTTTTCCGCATTTAATTTTGCATTTCTGTCGATCTCATTTTCTGGCCTTTGGCCGTCAGTCGCCGTTTTGGCGGTGGCGACTTCAGTTTTCTTTTCATCTTTCGGACTGCAAGCGTTTAACACGGCACCTGTGGAAAGGGTGCCTATAGTGAGTGCCTTTATCGAATCACGTCTGTTCATAAAAATTTTTTAATGAGTTACCAAACATCAATGGTTATACATTCTGCTTTTTGTTCTGATCAAGGATATACTCGGCCGTTCTCATGGCAAATGCAAGAATGGTCCATGTTGCATTTTTGTCAGACTGCTGCACCTGGGATGCACCATCCACCACAAAAACATTTTTACAATCGTGTGCCTGGCAGAATTTATTTAAAACGGATTTTTTTGGATCGTTACCCATCCTTGCGGTTCCGACTTCATGAATGATTCTTCCCGGAGCTTCAAGACCCCAGTTATTACCAGCGTTTTTTTCTCCGGAGGTAATGATAGCGCCCATGGAGTGCATGATGTTCTGAAAAGTTTCCTGCATGTGTTTTGCCTGGTTGATCTCATCATTGTTCCATTTGTAATGGAATTTCAAAATGGGAATTCCAAAACGGTCAACTACGTTAGGATCGATTTCGCAATAGTTGTCAACTCTTGCCATACCCACACCACGGCCGGCCATACCTACCTGCGTACCATAGAATCTTCTGTAATCATTCTTTAATTCCGCTCCAAATCCACCGGCTTCTTTCATTTTGCCATCCGCTGCCGGAATTTTTCCATTGAGCGTTGGAACATCGCCACCAAAACCGTAACCAGGCATACCCATTCCACCACCAAATTCGATATGATAGCCTCTCGGAAAATCCAGTTTTTTATTGTCGGTAACCCAGGGTCCAAGCAGGTGAATACTTCCCAGTCCGTCTTCATTGTATCGCTTGCGATCCATCAGCTGCGGCAGCATACCGGAAAGTGAAGAACCTGTAGAGTCCTGCAAATATTTTCCGACCAGGCCGCTGCTGTTGCCAAGACCGCCCGGGTGTGCCTTAGATTTTGAGTTCAGCATGATCCTGGCTGATTCGCAGGCGCTGGCGCCAAGAATTACTGTTTTTCCGTTCACCTGGTATTCCTGCATGTCCTCTTTGCTCACATAGGAAACACCCGTCGCCACTCCATTTTCGTTTGTGATCACTTCTCTCACCATCGCATTGGGAATCACCTCGAGATTGCCCGTCTTCATCGCCGGGATTACCAGGCAGGAAGATGAGGAAAAATCGGCGTAGATCTTACAGCTTCTGTTACACTGTCCACAGAAAAAACACGCTCCGCGGTCTTTGTTATTCGGCAGGGCTTTCGTAAGCACGGAACCCCTTCCCGGAATAACTTTTACGCCTGCTTTTTCAGCTCCCTGTTTGATAAACATTTCATTCAGACGAAGCTTTGGAGGCGGAAGAAAAATTCCGTCCGGTTCGTTCTCCAGACCTTCTTTCGTACCATAGACACCGATCAGCATGTCCACTTTATCGTAATAGGGTTTTATTTCATCATAAACCACCGGCCAGTTCTCGCTGTAGCCGTCATTGGGTTGAAAGTCTTTCGGACCGAACCTCAATGAGATCCTGCCCCAGTGATTGGTTCGACCTCCGAGCATCCTTGCCCGAAACCAGTCGAACTTGGTATCATCTTTGGTTGTGTAGGGTTCTCCTTCCAGTTCCCAACCGCCGTAGGCAGCATCAAAATCTCCGAAAGAACGCAATTTGGAAGAAGCGCCTCTGCGGGGTGATTCCCAGGGAAACTGAAGTTGTAAGGAGTTTTTTACCGGATCGAAGAAAGGTCCCGCTTCGAGCAGCAACACTTTTACGCCGGCATTGGCCAGAACATAAGCTGCCATACCACCTCCGGCACCGGAGCCTACGATAACGGCATCATAGGTCTTTGATGATTTTTTAATCTGTAAATCGCCCATAATGAAAACCGATTAGCTTTTAGCAATCAGACGCTGAAAAGGACCGATAATATTGAGTTATCGATCTTCAGGCGGCTAAGGATGAAGAAATGGAGTGTAAGATAGAAAATTTGCTAAAACGATGTAGCAAAACTTAGAGGTTGAAGAAAAGATTTGTTGTATGCAGCCATTGTTCTTCAATGGCTAGCATGGGAGCACTTTTCATTCAAGGGGAAGTGTTAAACCTGTGGCAGGTTTTCTTTGTGTTTCCTCAAACAGCGCTGGTCCTGTCGTTTGGCAACTCTGACATTTATCCTGTAACCCTACCGAAGTCTCCTGCTTGATTTAACATGATTTTTTCTGAAGAGCTTTGAGCGTTGCGGCAGTCGTTATCCCGCCAATAAGATACCAGGCCACCGTCATAATTTGCGTTTTCTTGGTCCTGTTGACCGGCGCATCATTTAATCCCATCGGTTTTGTAAGTTTTAGCGCGCCGATACCCGCTGCCAATCCATATCCCACACCACGCAGGAGAAGATATTTCTTTTTTCCCCCACCGATCATACTGAAGTACAAGGCATTGCTGACGAGGTCGCCGGCGAGAGTGGCAGCATAAAGTGCATTTCCCTCCGGCGCACTGCCCCCTACGGCCTCAATTGTTTTTGTCAGGGCCTCCTCGCCTACCAAATCCACCCTTGGAGCCTCAGGATCTAGTCGTTTAACCGACTCATGAATAACGTTCAGAACAATGGCACCGGCAAGTCCGGCAAGAAGACTGGTGAGGAGTTTCATGGCAAAGCGATTTTGATGAAAGTGAAGCAATTCAGGGGCCATGAATTGAAAACAAAATAACCCGAAAGATTGAACAATCACTTAAGGGGTTTTTATTACATCTCTACCGCCAATATTTACCTTTAACCCTTACCTATTAACAAACTATTTATGAAGCTGTTTTTGCTGTCACTTGCGTGCCTGCTTATTCTCGATGCAGCCTCGGCTCAAAGTATTCGGTGGACCTGGGTCGGTGGGGATAGTATTGGAAATAATCTTGACGTTTACGGGAACCGGCGGGTATTTGATTCGGTCAATAAACCCGGTTCCCTGGCGCCGTTGAATACCTGGGTGGATAAATTCGGGAATCTGTATATGTTCGGCGGTATGACTACGGCAATTCGTTTTGGATTTGATACAATTCCCGTGTCAACCAATGCTTTGTGGAAATATAGTCCTGTTTTAAATCAATGGTCGATGCCGACTGGCGATAATAGTACATACCCGGGTGTTAGCTCGGGCGGGCAGGCAACAGGTACAATTGGTTCGCCGTCCCCGGCAAACACTCCGGGATACATGAGCGTAATGGGCGCTACATGGACGGATAGTATAGGTAACCGGTGGATGTTTGGAGGTAAATCTGGTTACCGTGATTTTGGCAGCAATAGCAATCTCTGGAAATATGATATTTACGTTGACCAGTGGACATGCATAAAAATCGGGGCAGATGACAGCAAACCTACTTACACGCCAAAAGGTGTTCCCGCAGCATCGGCTTCACCCGGTGCCAGAACGTGGATGTTGACCTGGAAGGATAAACTGGACCGGTTATACTTTTTTGGAGGTTATAACACGATTGGCCGTTATTATTATGGTGATGTATGGATGTTTGATCCAGGCATAAATCTCTGGACATGGCAGAGTGGAAATCAGTGGGCCTCTAACCAGCCTGACCTGCCAGTTCATGGGGCGTCAGGCGAGTTTTCTTCTGCATTTACACCAGGCGTGGCATCAAGCAGCTATGTGACTGAAACCATAAATTCCGATGGCATTGTAACTATGGAAATTGCGCGTGAAGTCTGGCAATATTCAGTAATTATTAATCAATGGGCATGGATAAGCGGAGATAGAAATTTGCCCGTTATAACACCGGTGACGCCTCCCGCACATTATGGACAAAAAGGAGTGCCCTCTATTGATAACACTCCTGGTTCACGTTCATATCAGGCTTTTTGGACCGACAATAAGTTTACCTGGATATATGGAGGTGAAATCACGACCGAATCCTCCCAGACTGCTTATTTAAGCGATCTGTGGAAATACAATCGCCTCACAAAAGAATGGACCTGGGTGGATGGCGACAGTACCTTGAATAAATCAGCCGATTATGGTCAAAAGGGTATCCCTGGTTTAAATAATCAACCGGGCGGGAGAAACACTACTGCCTTCTGGACCGACCTCCAGGGTAATCATTGGCTTTTCGGCGGATTACGTAAGAAACCAACAGGGCAGAATTCTAATCTGGCATGGTACCGATTAAATGATTTATGGAAACTGGCTGTGAACGACGTTGCCCTTCCAGTTGTCTTAAATGAGTTTTCGGCGTCACCTGAAAATAAAAAGGTCAGGTTGAATTGGCTAACATCGCAGGAACAAAATATCAAAGAGTTTCTTGTGCAACGGAGTACGAATGGAATTAATTTTATAACGATTGGCAAAGTGATTTCATCCGCCAGTCCTTCCCATGGTTCGTACTACAAATTCACTGATGAGTATCCCGGTAAGGAAAATTTTTACCGACTTAAAATAATTGAATGGGATAATTCCTTTTTGTATTCGTCTATAAAAAAGGCAGGCTTCGTAACTACCGTTTTCGCTGTTGAGGTCAATCCAAATCCTGTACTCAATTTGTTGCGTCTTGAAATTCATACGACCGAGCC
>JBDTEB010000201.1:0-2901 GCA_039922795.1 Chitinophagaceae bacterium | reverse complement strand
AACCGCCTCACTGCCTCTTCAAGATATATTGAGAAGGGTGATTACCTGAAGCTGAGCAACGCCACCATTACCTACAATATCGGTGATGTTGCCAAAGTTTTCAAAGGTGCGACTGCATTCGTAACCGCACAGAATCTTTTCGTGATTACGAAATATACCGGGTTCGATCCGGAAGTGAACGTCAACAAAAGTGTGAGTGATGTTCCGTCCCTGGGCATAGATTACACGGCGTATCCATCTGCCAGAACCTTTCTTTTTGGTATTAATTTTTCGCTCTAACTATTAACTGCTAATTATATGTTACGCAAATCATATTTCAGTATTGCTCTTGTTGCAACATTTATGTTCAGTTGCACCAAACTCAATGAAAAATTTCAGGGCGATCTTACCGCGAGCCAGGTAAGCGCGACTGCATCCAACGCCTCTGCGCTTTTGGCGAATGCTTATAATTCCATGCGTTCATCTTTCCAGGATAATGCCCTTGTTTTTTGTTTAACCGAATTGTCGACCGATGAAATGTTGGCACCTACTCGTGCAGGAGACTGGGATGACAATGGCGACTGGCGGAAGTTGCATCTTCACAGATGGGACGGCAATCACATCCGGCTTCGCAACACATTTAATAGTTTGAGCGGAGCTATTTTCGCTTCCACGGATGTGTTGAGGTTCAGTCCCTCAACACAACAGGAGGCAGAAGCAAGATTTCTCCGCGCCTGGGCGATGTGGTGGATGCTCGATCTCTTCAACCAGGTGCCTTATCGCGATCCCGGTGAAAGTGTTATCCAGGAAGCAAGGGTGAGAAAAGGCGCCGAAGCGCTGGCCTATATCATCAGTGAGATAAATGCCGTTAAAAATAATCTCCCCGATGGTCCTGCAGGTCTTGCCAACAAGGATGCGGCAAAGCTATTCCTGATGAAGATCTATTTGAACAAAGGCGTTTATGATAACAGGTTAAATCCAACATTTGCTGCAGCTGATATGAACCAGGTGATCTCGCTGGCAGATGAAATAATCAATTCAAATAAATATGCCTTTACTGCAAATTACTTTGACAATTTCGCGCCGGATAATACCAATATAGGGAAGGAAAATATCTGGACGCAGGAAAATGTGGGCGGCATCACACCGAATGCCAACCTCCGTGCAAGATGGGTCACAGTAATGCATTACAACCAGGTGCCTGCGGGAAACAACGGCTGGACAACGACAACCGACTTCTACAACAAATTTGAAGCTGCAGACAAGCGCAGGGGAGCAGCCTACAATTCTCCCGGCGGACTGCCAAATCCAGGCAACCGAATCAATGTTGGCTTCCTCGCAGGCCAGCAATACAATCTTACTACCGATGCGCCTTTGACCGATCGCACCGGGCAGCCATTGATTTTTATCAACGCCATTAAGATCATCGAAACAGGTACCAACCTGGAGGTGACCGGTGTTCGTCCGAACAAATATCCTATTGATTACGTCAATGATGCAAGCCGGCTGATAAATAATGACTTTGTGTATTTCCGCCTTGCGGATGTGCTGCTGATGAAGGCGGAAGCCATACTGAGAGGCGGCACTGCGACAGTTGCCGGCACCTATGGAGGCACACCGCTTGCCCTGGTGAACTCGGTTCGCACACTTGCTTCCAGAGGGGCAACGGCACTTGCTGCGCTTGACCTGAACACCCTTCTCGATGAAAGAGGGCGCGAACTCTACCTGGAGTGCTGGAGAAGGCAGGACATGGTTCGTTTTAAGAAATATCTCGAACCATTTAATGAAAAAAATTACGTGAGCGAAGACAAGTATATACTGTTTGCTATTCCCATTCAGCAGCTTTCGGTGAATACTAATCTGACACAGAATCCGGGGTATTGATCAAATCACTTTTGCGGGAGACGCTTCAGAATGCTATCCTTTCCTTCCGGGAGAGAAATCTGAATTGGCTTCCAATATTTTCGCGTTTACGCTGTGGCGTTTGGAGGCTATAGCCAGGCAATTCTGAAAGTTGAGCTGCCGGACTGCTGGATTTTAGGAGAAAGTTCGTTTTTGGGCATGTCTAGGTTAGACGGGATAATTGCTTCCATTCCTACTAAAATGTTTACTTTTGACTGCCTAACCTAAAAAAAGATCGATAATCGGAATGCGTTTATCTCACCTTGGATCAGAAATGTAAAAAGATCAACTTTAAAAAGTTTTTGAAAAAGAATCTCTCCATAAAACTAAAAGCGGTTTTCCTGCTCGCAGTATTTTCTTTGAATATATTTGTGGGTTCTGCTTGCGCTCTTGGGTTGGATATGGGTTTTAATACAAAAGTTCATGGTGAAATTAATGCACCAGCAACGGTCGGCCATATTCATAATGACGGTATAAAACACGTTCACCGGGAGAAAAAAGAAAATCATAGCCACGATCAAGCTCATAGTCACGACGAGGGAATCAACCACCACAAATCAGGCAACGATAAAGACAATTGTTGCAACGATATCATAAGATCCTTTGACCAGCTTGATAAATCAGTTCCCAATTCTTTCAGCATTTTATCCCCTGTATTTTTTACAGTATTCGTTGCTTCATATTACAGCATCAATTTCTTGCCTCATGCAAATATTGTTACTGGCCAGAACCGATTTGTCCGATGTCACCATCCCCCCATACCGGACATTCGTATAGCTATACGATCCTTCCAGATATGATTTAATGTTCGTCACGTCAACAGGCATGTTTGTACCTGTATTGGTATTGCTTGTAGTAGTTCTATTGAACGCGACTATAATGATACTGTCACGCTTTCTTGCGTCGCAATCTTGTACAATATGTAGTTATTGAACAAAAGAGATGCGGGACAAAAAAACGTTATCAACCTGCTGAGGTAAACTTTTCTGTGCTTGCAAGTAGGTTATGATATCCTTTGCA
>JBDTEB010000200.1:0-2556 GCA_039922795.1 Chitinophagaceae bacterium | reverse complement strand
CTTCAAGTCCTTCTTCAAAAGAAATAGAGATCACTGCCTTCGTTGTTTCAAGATCTTCATGATAAAAAACCGGCACCATTAAACTTCTTCTTAGTGCGTCGAGTACATTTTTATGTGCCATAGAATTTATTTAGATCAGTGATAGTATATCTGCTACTGAGGTACGATTTGCATCACCTTTCACCTTCAGTTTGCTAACTGCCGAAGCAGCAGCAAAATTGATGAGGTTCTGATCTGTCATTTTTTCCAGTGTGCCGTAGATCAATCCTGCCATGAAACAGTCTCCGCTGCCGACGCTGTCAACAACAGTATCAGTATAAAAATCTACTGAAGCAATGATTTCCCTGGTATTGTAAAGGGTAGCAAAATAATCAAGACTTCCATCAGGTTTCGCAAAACGAAAGGTAAACGCCACTTTACTGCATTGTGGAAACTGGCTAATTATCTGGCCGGCAACTTCCGCGGCGATCTTGTTACAGCTGTCTTTATTTCCTCTCACGAGTTCATCTTCTTTCCAATGTACATCAAGCATATCTGAGGCGGACCAGATATTACCCATAATTACATCACAGTATTTAACCAGAGAAGGCATCACCTCTTTTGGAGATTTTCCGTATTTCCAAAGAAGCCTGCGATAATTAAGATCTGTGGAAATGGTAATATTCAATTTTCTTGCAGCGATAAGCATCTCTTCGCAGACGGCGGCTGCATCAGCATTCAGTGCCGGTGTGATGGCGGTCCAGTGCAGCCATTTTGTTCCTTCGAGACATTTATCCCAGTCGACCATACCGGTTGTCAACTGGCTGAATGAGGAATACTTACGGTCATACACAACCGAAAGAGATTGCATGTCGCTACCGGGAGTCATATAATAAATGCCTATTCGGTCACCTCCCCAAAGCATTCTGCTGGTATCAATGCCGTTCCCGGAAACCAGTTTTTCTATGGAACGCGCCAAAATATTATCGGGCATGCGGCTGATATAAGCGACATCTTTACCCCAGGCACCAAGTGCGGTGGCGACATTTAACTCGGCGCCCCCCATTGAAAACTCTGCTGAGTGTATTTCGGGAGATGGGGAAATGCGAAAAAGGATCTCCCCGAAAGCAACGATTTTGTCTCCTGACATTTGGTGTTTTTATCTCTGAAATTATTGTTCTGCCATGCTTTTTAAAATACCCAGTTGCAAACCTCTCAGTTCAGATAATCCGCGCATTCTGCCAATGGCGGAATATCCCGGATTGGTCACTTTGTTCAGGTCGTCCATCATCTGGTGACCATGATCAGGACGGAAGGGGATCTGGTACGGAACCTCCTGCTGGATCCTGAGCAACTCCTTCATCACTGCGTACATATCTGTATCACCGCCCAGATGATCATCTTCAAAGAAGTTACCCACTTCGTCTCTTCTGGTATTGCGGAGGTGAATAAAATTGATTCTGTTACCGGCCTTTTTTATCATGGCCGGTAAATCGTTCTTCGGATTTGCGCCCAGCGACCCGGTGCAAAAGCAGAGGCCGTTTGCCGGACTGTCAACCGCGGCTAGAATATAATCGAGATCATCCGCATTGCTCACCACTCTTGGCAGGCCGAGGATGCTAAATGGAGGATCGTCGGGGTGAATCGCCAGCCTGATGCCGACTTCTTCAGCCACGGGTACGATTTCTCTCAGGAAGGCCGCGAGGTTTTCCCGCAGCGTATTGTGATCTATCTCATGGTAAAGACTGAGTTTTTGTTGCATGAGCTCTACCGTCTGCTGCTGTTCACCGGGAATGCCAAACATCACAACACCGGCAAGCTTGTCTTTTTCTTCCTGCGTGTATTTGTTGAACCTCGTTTCCGCTTCATGAACAACCGCTGCAGGGTAGGCGTCTTTTGCCCCCTGACGTTTCAGTAAATAGATATCGAAAACGGCCAGGTCGTACCAGTTGAAATACAAGGCCCTGGAGCCGTCAGGCATTATGTAGTCCAGCGTAGTGCGGGTCCAGTCATTGACGGGCATGAAGTTGTAGGTGACCACTTTGATATCGCATGCGGCAAGGTTACGCAGGCATTCTTTATAGTTTTCAACATACTGAATGAAGTTGCCCGTTCTTGTTTTTATATTTTCGTGGATGGTGACGCTTTCCACGACATCCCAGTTGAGTCCCGCTTCCCTGATGATGCGTTGTCTTTCCTGGATATCTGCTTTCGTCCATACATCACCGTAAGGCACATGGTGAAGGGCAGTTACGACACCGCTTGCGCCAGCCTGGCGGATATCCTGTAAACTCACCGGATCATTGGGCCCGAACCAGCGCCAGGTTTGTAGAAGTTCTTTCAAGGTATTCGTTGTTTGTTATGAGTAATCCTAAACTTGAGAAAATTGAGCGCTAACTGTTGAATATTTCATTTTCGCAACTATACCCTCATCCGTCGCGATAATCCGCGAATCAATATCACACCCCCGAAAACGCTTGAAACCCACCATCTACAGAAATCACTTCGCCCGTCACAAATTTCGAAGCATCGCTGAGCAGCCAGATGAGAGTACCATTTAATTCTTCCGGTGCGCCA
>JBDTEB010000199.1:0-3779 GCA_039922795.1 Chitinophagaceae bacterium | reverse complement strand
GGTGAATTCGGCGGACTTGGCTTACCGCTCGACGGCCATACCTGGCAAAAGCGTAACTGGGGTTATCAAACCTTTGGAACCGCAGACTCCTTGCTGATGCGCTATTCCGGTTTTATGAAAGATATGGAAGAAATGGTTCGCCAGGGCCTGTCTGCAGCCGTCTATACGCAAACGACAGATGTGGAAGGAGAAACCAACGGACTGATGACTTATGACCGTAAGGTCGTTAAGATGCCGGAAGCAAAATTGAAGGCATTGCACGATCGGCTGTATAATCCGAAGTTACTAGGCCAGGAAACAACGCAAAAATAATAGGGCTTTCCGTTTATGACCTTAAGCCGGCAGCCCGGTGCTCATCGGAATGCCGGCTTAACAAGTTTTAACCTTCGACGTTAGATACGTTTTACGTATTCAAATACTTCCATCAAAAAAAGATGAAAATCAACCTGAATAAAATTATCATTACTCTTGCCTGTTACCTTCCTTTTGCCGGGATGGCTCAGCAGGCAGAAGTAAGAAACGTAAAGCGCCCCGCGCAAACTACCACCAACCGCTCCTATATAGGCAACAAGGCGCCGCTTGCCCCTTCATTCTTTGTGAAACTACCTGTGGGATCTATTATGCCGCAGGGATGGGTAAAAAAATATCTGGAACTCCAGCGCGACGGACTTACCGGGCAGCTGGGCAATATCAGCGCCTGGCTTTCAAAAGAAAATAATGCCTGGTTTAGCGGCAACGGACAGGGCGATCACGGCTGGGAGGAAGTTCCTTACTGGCTGAAAGGGTATGGAGATCTAGCCTACATTCTTAAAGATGAGGCAATGATTAAAGAAACAAAAAGCTGGCTGGAAAAAGTGTTTCAAAGTCAGACAGCGAACGGTTATTTTGGACCGAGGGTCACTGATAAAGAACTACAGAAAAACAAAGCAGCCATACCCGATCTCTGGCCCAACATGCTCATGCTCTGGTGTATGCAGTCGTACTATGAATATTCTGGAGATGCAAGGGTCATTCCTTTTATGACGAAGTATTTTAAATGGCAGATGACCGTGCCCGATAGTTCTCTATTAAAGACCTACTGGGAGAATAGTCGCGGTGGTGATAATCTGTATAGCATCCATTGGCTGTACAATCGTACCGGGGAAAAATGGTTGCTGGAACTGGGTGAAAAAATTCATCGCAATACAGCGAACTGGATGCAGAAAAGCACATTGCCCAATTTCCATAATGTAAATGTAGCGCAGTGTTTCAGGGAGCCTGCCACCTGGTACCTCCAATCAAAAGATCCCGCTCACCTTGAGGCCACTTATAATGATTTTTATATGGTCAGAAAAATGTATGGCCAGGTACCGGGTGGATTGTTTGGGGCTGATGAAAATGCAAGGAAAGGATTCACCGATCCGCGCCAGGCCGTTGAGACCTGCGGAATGGTTGAACAAATGGCTTCTGATGAGATACTTACAGGCATCACCGGTGATCCAATGTGGGCGGACAATTGCGAGGATGTGGCTTTCAATACTTATCCTGCAGCGGTAATGCCCGACTTTAAAGGCCTGCGGTATCTTACTGCCCCTAATATGGCGGTAAGCGATAGCCGCAATCACGCTCCGGGTCTGCAAAATGCAGGTCCGTTCTTAATGATGAACCCGTTCAGCAGCCGGTGCTGTCAGCATAACCATGCGCAGGGATGGCCCTACTATGCCGAGCACCTGTTTATGGCAACTCCCGACAACGGTATCGGCGCAATATTATACAGCAGCGGAGAGGTGACTGCAAAAGTGGCCAATGGAAAGCTGGTGACACTCAAGGAAAGCACCCACTATCCTTTCGATGACAAGATCCGGATGACCATCCAGACAAAGGAACAGGTAAGTTTTCCTTTGTACCTCAGAATCCCGGCCTGGTGCACGGCAGCTGTGGTAAGTATAAATGGTGTGGCCTCTTCAGTGAAGATGGAACCTGCATCGTATGCCGTTGTCACCAGAAAATGGAAGGAAGGTGATGTAGTTGAACTGACGCTGCCGATGAATATCACCCGTCGCGACTGGTCGGAAAACAATAATAGCGTAAGCCTTGACTATGGTCCGTTGACCTTGTCATTAAAAATTGATGAATCTTACCGCCAGATGGATACCAAAAAATCGGCAATAGGAGATTCCAAATGGCAGGCAAGTGCAGATCCTTCCAAATGGCCATCATATGAAATTTATCCCGCTTCGCTTTGGAACTATGGTCTTGATCTCAACCACCAACCGCTTGACAAGCAGATCACCGTGACGAAGAAAGCCTGGCCGGCAGATGATTTTCCTTTCACACTCAAATCGGTACCGCTTACTTTTCAGGTTTCCGGACAAGTGATCCCATTCTGGACCCTGGACAAATATGGCCTGGTTGACACGCTACCGCAAAGCCCGGTTATAGTCGATACAAAAAAAGAAGAAATCGAACTTGTGCCGATGGGTGCCGCAAGATTAAGGATTTCCTCCTTCCCGCTTATCGCTGCTAAAATGTAAAATTAATATTATGAGAAAATCGTATTTGCTTATTTTATTGGTGTTTTTGTTTCAATGTAGTACACGCACGGTACAAAAACCTGTTATTGAGAAGACCTTTACCAATCCCCTGCTGCCATCCGGTGCCGACCCCTGGGTGATTATGAAAGATGGATATTACTATTACACGAATACCACGGGCAACGGGATTGTCATCTGGAAAACGAAAAGTCTTGCCGATCTGAAAACGGCAGAGCAAAAAACAGTCTGGACCCCGCCGCAGGGCACTATGTATTCCAAAGAACTCTGGGCCCCCGAAGTTCATTTTCTACAAGGAAAGTGGTATGTATATTTTGCTGCGGATGATGGAAAGAACGATCATCACCGGTTGTATGTACTTGAAAATGCTTCTGCTGACCCGATGAGCGGGGAATGGATATTTAAAGGCAAAATTTCCGACGATACGGATAAATGGGCAATTGACGGTTCGGTATATGAGTATCAGAATAAATTGTACATGGTCTGGTCTGGCTGGGAAGGCGAAAATAACTTCCAGCAGAATATTTATATCGCCGGGATGGATAATCCCTGGACCATCGGAACAAAACGAGTACGCATCTCAAAGCCTTCGTATAAATGGGAAACGATCGGTGATCTCGGCAGTACCGCAAATCCTTCGCATGTAGATGTGAATGAGGGTCCCGAAATACTGATGCACAAGGACAGGGTATTTTTAATCTATTCCGCAAGCGGATGCTGGACGGATTTCTATGCACTGGGTTTGCTATCGCTCAGATCAAATGGCGACATGCTGGATTCTTCTGCCTGGACGAAGTCCGCCGAACCGGTTTTCAAGCAGTCACCGGGGAATGGTGTTTTTGCTCCCGGTCATAATTCGTTTTTTAAATCGCCCGATGGCAAAGAGGACTGGATTTTATATCATGCCAATTCCAGTCCGGGCGAAGGCTGTGGCAACAAGCGATCTCCAAGGGCACAGAAGTTCACCTGGGACAGCACTGGAATGCCGGTATTTGGCGAGCCGGTGAAGGCGGGAGTTCCGTTGGCCATTCCTTCTGAATGACCTATGATTTTCAACCACCCGCGCATGAACGATGGGGCTGTTTGAAGGGTGTTAGCGCATGTCACATTTTGCTAAATGATCGCCGAGCGCTGTCGCGCTGGCTGAATGATTGCCGATTTCGTCGCGCTGGCTATACGTATTGCCGACCCTGTCGCTCTCGCTGAACGATCGCCGACCCTGTCGCGCTGGCTGAATGATTGCCGATT
>JBDTEB010000198.1:0-6392 GCA_039922795.1 Chitinophagaceae bacterium | reverse complement strand
ATTAAGATGGGCAAGAGTAGATAAAAACGCTTACGAAAAGATCAGGCAGGGTTTTGTAGTCTTGAGTTATTCCAGGAAAGGAAATTATGCCAATGCCATGAAATTCTTTAATTACATTATCTCTGCTCCTGCAAAACTGATTTTTAAAAAATACGGCTACGAGGTATTGTAATAAATTATTCACTAATGGATTGGACTCCCATCTGGCTTAGCATACGGTTATCTTTTATCACCACCCTGATCCTGCTTGTGATCGGCTTGCCTGTGGCTTATTGGCTGTCTTTAACCAATTCGGTTCCAAAGCTTATACTCGAGGCAATTATTACCATGCCATTGGTTCTACCTCCGTCAGTGCTGGGTTTTTATTTATTGCTTGCTTTCAGTCCGCAAAATTCCCTGGGCGGATGGCTGCAGAAAAATTTTGATGTTCAGATGGTTTTTTCTTTCGGTGGATTGATACTGGCGTCTGTGATATACAGTTTGCCATTTATGATTAATCCGGTAAAGTCGGCTTTTATGCAGGTGCCACAGTCTATTTCTGAGGCTTCGTATACGATGGGAAAAACAAGGAGGCAGACGCTTTTTCATATCCTTATTCCCAATATCAAGTCATCCATATTCACCGCTGCCGTACTCACATTTGCGCATACACTCGGCGAGTTTGGGGTGGTGCTGATGATTGGTGGAAATATTCCCGGCGTTACCCGTGTCGCCTCGATAGCCATTTATGATTCTGTGGAAAGGATGGATTATCCGGCTGCAAATAATTACTCGCTGGTTTTATTTGCGCTTACTTTTATTATTGTGCTTTCGGTTTTCCTTGTGAACAGGAAGCTGGTAAAAAGTCCGCTGGAATGATTGCCGTAAATGTTAGCCGGCGAATAAAAACCTATCATGGTTTCAGCATGCTGAAGGTTGACCGTGTTTTTGAGAACGGTAGTATCACGCAGGTTTTAGGTGTTTCCGGTGTAGGGAAGACTACTTTTCTCAAGATGATTGCAGGCCTGATCATTCCCGGGTCGGGGAAAATAGTTGTTAATCAAGAGGTTTGGTATGACAGCGCAGCCTCAGTCAATCTTTCCCCACAACTGCGCAAAGTTGGTTTTGTTTTTCAGGATTATGCACTGTTTCCGAATATGACCGTTGAGAAGCAGTTACAGTATGGTACAGATGATAACGTTTATGTACAAGCGCTTTTGGATATGGGCCGGATGAAACCGTACGTTGGGCACAAGCCAAAAGAATTATCAGGCGGTCAACAACAGCGTTTGGCGATCCTGCGTGCGCTCAGCACGAGGCCAAGGATCGTGTTAATGGATGAGCCGTTCTCAGCGCTCGATAAGGTGCTGCGATCTGTTTTAATACAGGAATTGAAAGTATTAATCAAAGTCGCAGGCATTACCTGCCTGGTGGTCACTCACGATGCCTTTGCTGCAGGCGAATTTGCCGATGAGACGTTTGAAATGTTCTAGGGCCTTTGTTTCCCGTTCACCTTAAACCACGCGCAGCATTGGGTCTTTTAAACCTCCGGCGTTTTCTTTATCCGTTTCGGACCAGGCAAAATTCCATCTTTTTGCGGTAGCTTTAACCATTCGTTAACGAGCTGTCTGCAAAACTGTATCTGAATTTCAAACCAAGACCAAACATTATGCGTTTACCTGCCTTTTATCGAAAGAAGTTTACCTGGTTATTATGTATCATATTGCTGCCCGCTATCTCCCTCGCGCAGGCATTAAAAATAACAGGAACACTCCTGTCCAAGGCCGATAACATTCCAGTACAGGGTGCCACAGTATCAATAAAAGGAAGCCAGACAGCAACGACCACAGATGCTTCGGGTAACTTTTCCATTTCAATACCCGGGGAAAAAGGAATTCTGATATTTTCTTATGTGGGATACCAGACCGTTGAACAAAGCGTGAGCCGTGATGAGAAAATTACCGTGGTCATCAGTGCTGATGCAACCAGCCTGGAACAGGTTGTGGTAGTGGGATATGGCACACAGAAAAAAGTAAACCTTACCGGTGCGATAAGTGCTGTAACCGCACAGGATTTTGAAGGACGTCCAATCACCGCTACCTCCAGCGGGCTGCAGGGTTTAATGCCTGGCGTAACCATCCGTAACCCTACAGCCCTGCCGGGCCAGAACGGAAGTTCGATCCGCATCCGGGGGGTAGGCACACTGGGTGATGCCAATCCGTTGATTGTTATTGATGGGATCCCCGGTGGCGATATGAATATTATAAACCCGGACGACATCGAGAGTATTTCCGTTTTGAAGGATGCCGCATCATCGTCTATCTATGGTGTACGCGGAGCCAATGGCGTGATACTGATCACCACGAAAAAAGGAAAGACGGGGGCGCAGCAGGTTTTGAGCTACAGCAATTATTTCGGGTTTCAAACACCTACCGCCCTGCCTGAATTTCTTGGCTCGCCAGATTATATGACCTTGCTCAACGAGGCGCAACGCAATGTAGGCAGAACGATCACTTACACCGATGCAGAAATAGAGACCGCCCGCAACGGCTCCAACCTCAATTATTACGCAAACACCAACTGGCTCCAAGAGATCTACAAGAAAAGAGCCGGGCAACAAAACCACAACCTCAGTTTGAGTGGCGGTGGAAACAATACATCCTATTATGTCTCTTATGGCTATCTCAACCAGGATGGACTGGTAACAGGTGACAATTACGGGGCAAACAGGAATAACCTGCGTTTGAAATTAAGCACGAAAGTAGTAGACCGTCTTGATCTTGATTTCAACCTCGGATATGTAGACCGCAAATACACCGAGTCTTCCGAGGGATTGGATGAATCGTCCGGTCCCTTGTATGCTTCGCACCAGATCTCTCCACTCGTACCCGTGAGGTTTACCACCGGAGGCTGGGGTTATCTGGGAGGTTCACGCAACCCGGTAGCTGTCGCAACGGATGGCGGATCAAACGCTTTTGCCTCGCAGGAAGTAACGGGAAATATCAGCGCTACGCTGAGCCTGTTCCAGGGTTTTAAACTGAGGGGGCAATATGGGCTGATCAAATCAAATTCAAAACGGGAGATCCTTTCCAAAACGATAGATTATTTTAGTCCGATTACCGGCGACCGGATCTACCAAACCAATTTCCCCAACAGGATTGACAACCGCGACTACATAAATACCTACCAGACATTTATCGGAACAGCGGATTACGATAGAACTTTCTACGAAAAACACGCGGTGAAGATTCTTGTCGGAGCTTCGCAGGAGTCTAACCTGGGAGAAAGTTTTACGGCGAGCAGAACCAACCTCGTGTCGCAGGAACTCAGCAACATCAACCTTGGCACTCAGAACCAGCTCAACAGCGGAAACGACAGTCATACCGCTTTGCAGTCTTTGTTTGGACGAGCAAATTATGTGTTTAACGACAGGTACCTTGCCGAAGTTAATTTTCGCTACGACGGCTCATCACGGTTTGCCAAAGATGTACGCTGGAACCTCTTCCCATCGGCTTCGGCAGGCTGGCGTCTTTCTGAAGAAAATTTTTTCGCCCCATTAAAAAATATAATCGAAGAATTTAAGATCCGCGCTTCCTATGGCCAGCTGGGTAACGATAAAGTAGGTAATGATTATGCCTACCTGTCAACGATCGCTCCGGTTACGACAATGCCAATCGGAAATGCGCTTACTCCCGCTTATGCACAAACGCTTTTGCCCAACCAGGTGCTTACCTGGGAAACGGTGATCAAACAAAATATTGGCGTAGATCTCGTAATGGCGAAGGGAAGGCTGGCCATTACTGCAGACTATTTCAAGAACAATACCGATGATATCCTGCTAAGGGTTACACTGCCGGATGTACTTGGCGCGACTGAACCGTCACAAAATGCCGGTAAAGTGGAAAACAAAGGCTGGGAATTGCAGATAGACTGGAAGGACAGGATCGGTGATTTCAGCTATCGGCTGAATGCCAATCTTTCCGACGTAAAAAATCGTGTGGTAAGTCTGGGCGGTGTTCCACCCACCTTTGGTGACCAGGTACGTTTTCTCAATCAACCCATCGATGCTTTCTACGGGCTGGTGGCTTCAAGGCTGGCACAGGTTTCCGACTTCGACTACAATGCCACCACCAAAGTATATACTCCGAAATTTCCGTTCATAGCGGGCGATAAACCTGCGCCCGGTGACGTGATTTATGCAGATCTCGATGGTGACAAACTACTGACGTTGGCAAACGACAGAAAAATTATCGGTAACCCTTTCCCGAGGTACACCTACGCCTTCCGTGGCGACCTGGGCTGGAAGGGGTTCGATTTTAATTTTTTCTTCCAGGGCGTTGGCAAGGCATCCGGTTATATAAAGGGCGCGGCACGCCACGCCTATATAAACGAATCATCCAATCCACAGAAATATCATCTCGACCGTTGGACACCGGAAAATACCAACGCGAGTTACCCAAGGTTTACCTACCTGCTTTCTTACAACCAGCGGTTCTCCACGATGTGGCTGGAGAATGCAGCCTACCTGCGTCTTAAAAATCTGCAGCTGGGTTATACGATCCCGGCCAGGCTCGTTGAAAAATTACACATCAGCCGTTTGAGAGCTTACGCATCAGCCGACAACCTTTTTACAAAAACAGATTTTTATTATGCTTACGACCCCGAAACACCGGTAGGCAGTGGCGGATACTACCCGCAGGTGAAAACATTTATTATCGGACTCAATGTAAATTTCAAATAAAATGAAAAAATTTCTTTACAGCGGCCTTGCCATTTGCCTGTTGGTATTAGCCTCCTGCAAAAAAGACTTCCTGGAAAGGCTTCCACTCGATGAGCTCGTCAACGACACCTTCTTCAAAAATGAAGAGCAGCTACAGCTTGCCGTTAATGGTTGTTATGCTTACATAAAGGCAAAAAACACCCTCGACATGGAAAATCTGGGAGACAATACGGTCAACTCTTCACTAAACGATTACCTGCGAATAGGAAGTGGCGATTATCCATCGGATCTCGGTGGTGTAAACAGCGAATGGACGAGTGCATACGATGGAATCCGCCGCTGCAATGCATTCCTGGAAAATTATAAAAAAGCTGAGGGAAGGGAAGCAGTCAAAGAATCAATGGCGGCAGAAGTGCGTTTTATACGTGCTTACCTGTACAACTATATCACCCTGTTTTTTGGTGACGTGCAACTGATTACAAAAACGCTCCAGATCAATGACCCGGAAGTATATGGTACCAGGCAAAAGAAAACGGAAGTGGTTGATTTTATTCTTGCCGAACTTCAGGACGCTTCAACGAAATTGCCCAATACGCAAACCGGTATTAACCTGGGCAGGGTTACCAAAGGCGCTGCGCTCGCTCTAAAGGCGCGGGTCGCTTTATACAACCAGAAATATGATCTGGCTGAAAAATCTGCAAAAGAGGTGATGGACCTTAATATCTACCAGTTGTACAGCAACGGAAATACGGCAACGAGTTACAATGAGTTTTTTTCCTATAAGGGAAAGATCAAGAACAGCACGAACAAAGAGACCATTCTTGCGCGGATTTATTCCGCAGAAGCGCTGGCTTATCACAACATGAGCCGCGAGGCGCAGGTGCCTGACCAGGCTTCGAGGTGGAACCCAACAAAAGCGCTTGTTGATGCCTACCTCTGCACCGACGGATTACCGATCACCAAATCGCTTTTATATAAAGAAGATACGTATGCGAATATCTTTGCCAACCGTGATCCGCGACTGGCACAAACGGTGCTTCGTCCGGGAGCAGCCTGGAGTGGTCGGCAGGACGGTAAAAATGAAACGAGCACAGCAAACTGGGGAACATTTACAACACCAAAATTCATATCCAACAAATTGGGTTCGGTCACAATCACGGGTTATTATTTTACAAAATACGTGGAGCTTTCGACTGTCGGCATGGTTACCAAAGACGAGAACGATATCCACCTGATTCGTTTTGCCGAAGTGCTGCTTACTTATGCCGAAGCAAGGCTCGAGCAGGGAAGTCTCACCCAGGCGGATATTGATCTTACCATCAACAAGATCCGCCAGCGCGTGGGCATGAAAAACATGGTGATCACGGAGCTGGCGGCGAATGGCATGGACCTCAGAACCGAGATCCGCCGCGAGCGCAGGGTAGAGCTCGCACTGGAAGGACAGCGTTATTTCGATATCATTCGCTGGAACGAAGGCAACCTGCTGGCACAGGATTTAAAAGGAATGAAAAAAAACCTTGCTTTGCGTCCATCCGATGTAGTGAATATTGCCGCTGACGCCAACGGTTATATCATTGCCTATACGGGCAGATCTTTTGCACAGAAAAATGCACTCTGGCCGATTCCGCAAATACAGTATGAACGTAATCCCAACCTGGGCAAGAATCCGGGATGGTAAAATCTTGACGCCATG
>JBDTEB010000197.1:0-6465 GCA_039922795.1 Chitinophagaceae bacterium | reverse complement strand
AGTTTTAAATAGTCTTGAAGCGATAGCTTTCTCAATTCCAAACCTGACGGTACCCGCATCCAGGCATACAAAAGCATTCGATCCCGCAGGCGAGACCATATAACATGAGAGATTACTTTCATCAAGTCCACCCCTGATACCCAGTGGAATCAACTTAAAAGCCGGCTTTTTTATACCTTGAGCACTGATCAGCGAGGAACACAATAACATCAGCGCAACCATCACTCTATACATGCCTTTTTATGACAAAGTAAAACAGTCCGGACCGCATTTTAACTGCCCTGTGGAAAAGATTTACTAAATATTTTAGCAAACCCATAATCTGGTTTGTATATTTACTCTCTATTAGCTATGATCACAACGTCGCACCATATTCAAACCCTTCGACTTTCCGACCTGGGCCGACGCATTGCAGAAACAATCAGCAATAGCTTTTCACATCTTAACTTCTGGGTTATTGCAGAGATAAGCAACCACTCACATTATGCATTGAAAGATCATCATTATTTTGAACTGATTGAAAAAGAAGATGAGGGCATACTGGCCAAAATGCAGGCAGTGGCATGGCGACCGGGCGCGCTGAAGATCAAAAATTTCGAACTGGTCACCGGTCAAAAATTTCGAAACGGTATCAAAGTATGCGTCAGGGTTCAAGTTGACTTTCATCCGTCTTTTGGTTTAAAGCTCCTGGTCTCCGATATTGATCCCTCCTTTACACTGGGACAACTGGAACTACAAAGGCAATCGACCCTTCTTCGACTAATAAAGGAGTGTTCATCATTTATTCAACAATTGCCCGAGGGATTGCTCACGAGAAATAACAGCCTGCAACATTCCCCGGTGATCCAGCGAATTGCAATTCTGAGCTCCAACGCATCAGCCGGATATGAAGATTTTATTCATACCCTCACAGAAAACCAGTTTCAATATAAATTTATTCTCCACAATTATTTCATTGCTGTACAGGGTGAGGCGCATGCAGACAAGATCTGTGAACGACTTGACGAGATTGGCAGCGCAGGGCTGGATTTTGATGTTGTAGTGATCATCCGTGGCGGCGGTGCCGATACCGATTTTATTCTCTTCGACCAGTTTTCTCTTTGCAGGACCGTTGCAGGTTTTTCCATTCCTGTGATCACCGGAATCGGACATTTAAAAAATCAGTCGATCCTCGACCTGGTGGCTCATACATCTACGAACGCTCCAACAAGAGCAGCAGAATTTATTATCGCGCACAACCGAAATTTTGAAATGGCGCTTTTAGAAGAACAGAAAAAGGTTGTTTTTAAAACTCAGCAAATCCTTCAGCGGCAGGAACAAAGTGTTGAGCGTAATAACGTGCTTTTGGTCAGGAATTCGACGGCTCTGATTAACCATCACCGCGAAAAACAGGAAGCGCTCAGGGCAGCAATAAATCGGGATGTACAGAAGCAGGTTTACAATCATCAGAATATGCTGAAAGAAACTGCCAGCAAGATTCTTCACCGGCCGCAACTGCTGCTCGCCTATCGTAAGATCCAATTAGAGAATATTCATATACAGATCAAACAGCTCCCCGGAAAATACTTGTCTGCAAAGCAACGTCAGATTGACTATTACGAAGTAGTATGCAGAATGATGAGCCCGGTAAATCTCCTGAAAAAAGGTTTTGCCTTATTGTATCGAGACGACAAAATTCTCACAGAAGGCAGTTCGGTGGGCGCGAATGAAAAGCTCATGGTAATGCTTCAGGATGCAGAATTAAATATTACGGTAAACAGCAAAATTTTAAAAGATGGAGAAGAAATTAACCTATGAAACTGCATTTGCAGAGCTACAAAAGATCTCTTCTGAGATCGAATCGGAACTGGTGTCGGTGGACCTGCTTGCAGAAAAGGTTAAACGGGCATCCTTTCTCATCGAATATTGCAAAGGCAAATTACGCGCAACGGAAGATGAAGTAAGCAATATTATCCGGCAGATGGAAGGGGTTTCATGATTTTTTTCTGGTCTCTAGCTATTACGAGAATGCCGGACTGACATCCGGTAGAATTTTTTACAGGCTTTTAATGGGTGCCGGTTGATCTTTTTATCAACCAGGGCGGACGCGAGGCCCGCCCCTACAACCATTGGATGTTATTTTGCTATTCCTTCCAGCTTAAATAAAAACGCATAATTCAACGCTACATCTTTCAAATAATCAAAGCGGCCAGAGGCACCACCGTGACCAAATTCCATATTTGTATGAAGCAATAAAACATTGTTATCCGTTTTATTCGCTCTCAACTTTGCTACCCATTTCGCCGGCTCGAAATATTGAACCTGACTGTCGTGAAGCCCTGTGGTCACCAGGATATTCGGATAACTTTTCCTTTCTATATTCTCGTAGGGAGAATAGCTTTTCATATATACATAGGCCTCCTTATCCCTGGGATTCCCCCACTCATCAAATTCATTTGTAGTCAGGGGAATGCTTTCGTCCAGCATCGTATTTACAACATCAACAAATGGCACCTGGGCAATGATTCCGTGCCATAGATCCGGGGCCATATTTACGATTGCACCCATAAGCAAACCGCCGGCGCTTCCACCCTGCGCATATAAATGTTTCTTGCTGGTAAATTTTTCTTTGATCAGAAATTCACCACAATCGATAAAGTCGGTAAAAGTGTTTTTCTTTTTCATCATCTTTCCATCTTCATACCAGAATCTGCCCATCTCCTGACCACCGCGGATGTGCGCGATGGCATAGGCGAATCCACGGTCGAGAAGCGACAGGCGGGCACTGTTAAAACTCGCGTCAGTGCTCGATCCGTAAGAACCATAGGCATAAAGCAACAAGGGCCTGCTACCATCCTTTTTAAAGCCTTTCTTGTAGACAATAGAGACAGGAATTTTGGTGCCGTCTTTTGCTGTCGCATAAATTCTTTCTGTCACATAATCGGTTGCGTCATACCCTCCAAGCACTTCCGTTTGTTTCATCAGCTTTCGCTCCTTCGTTACCATATTGTAATCATAGACCGAGGCGGGGGTTGTGAGAGACGTATAGCTGTATCTTAACACCGTGCTGTTGTACTCCGGGTTAACATTAAATCCAGCAGCGTAAGCAGCCTCCCCGAAATTGATGTAATATTCCGAAGGGTCTTTCACACTTTTCACCCGCATACTCACCAGACCGTTTTTACGCTCATTCAACACGATAAAATTTTTAAATTCTTCCACACTTTGTAACAGCACATCCTGTCTGTTTGGTATCACTTCCTTCCAGCTGTTGCGATCCGTACTCGTTAATGGGCATTCCATTAGCCTGAAATTTTTTGCATCCCAGTTGGTTCTGATGAGAAATTTATCACCTAGCGGAATCACCGAATACAGCACATCTTTTACCCTGGGTTGAAATACTTTAAACTCCGACATCGGAGCCGAGGCATCTATCAGCCACCATTCAGAGGAGACGGTGGCATTGGAAGCAATAAAAATCCATCTGTTATTTTTTGATTTTCCAACGCCGATATAATTACTCTTGTCCTTCTCCTCGTAAACTGTCGCGTCAGACCCAGCATCCGTTCCCAGCAAGTGCCTATTGATTTTCTCGGAAAGAAGAGTTACCTCATTTTTTGACGTGTAAAACAATGTCTTGTTATCGTTCGCCCAAACCGGATCGCCCTGTGTGTTGGCGATTGCGTCTTTCAGGATCTCGCCCGTAACCAGATTTTTAATATAAATCACGTATTGTCTCCTGCTGACGACATCTACTCCAAAAGCCATCAGCTTATTATCCTCGCTGATCTCAAAACCTGTAGCGGAGTAATACGCATGACCGGCGGCCATGTCGTCTACATCCAGCAGCACTTCTTCTTTGGCTGACAAACTGCCTTTCTTCCGGCAATATTTATAGTATTGTTTGCCGGTCTCTGTCTGCGTGTAATAATAATAGCCGTTGTGAAAAAAGGGAACACTTTCATCTTTCTCCTTGATCCGCGATTTCATCTCCGTGAAAAGATCTGTTTGCAACTGCCTGGTGTCGGCCATCATTCCACTGAGGTATGTGTTTTCCGCTTCCAGGTAATTCACCACACGCGTACTGTCGACACCCTTCTTAAAATAATCGATCATCCAGTAATATTGGTCTTTGGTGGTATCTCCATGTAAAACCCGGGTGTATTCCTTTTTATCGGCTACAGGAGGTTTCATATCCGGCCATTGCGCAATTGCGTTAAGTGATTTACCCATAATCAAACTGAATATTAAGATGCGTATCATAACAGTATAGATATTAAGATGTTTGGCAGGTTCAAATTACGCCATCGCCGACAGCGTGCAAAATCCGGATGGAAAGAGGAATCACGATTGCTCCGGCATACTGGAAACGCCATTGGTCGGCTCGGGAACTCGTTTATAAAAAGTCAGGCGACCATCAGATGGTTATTCAACGCCCGACTTTATTGAGATCGGCGTTAACCCGAACAATTCTGGCTCCGAATAGTCCGCCTGCAGTGTTTTGCGGGTGAGCCTGGAATTTTACGGTCACCATTTTCTTGCCTTTCAGCATTATCGGCGGAATGGTGTAAACCGCATCAAAAAAAACATTTGGTTTGGCAGCAACGAGTTTTTCAGTCGCCAGCTTCTGACCGTCTATCAAAATATCAAACGCTCTTGCGGAATCACTTCCCCAGTAAGTACATACGAGTTGTAGTGGCTGCAGGTTGTTCACTTCCATCTCAAAAGAGAACCAGCCTCCGTTCACGGCATGACGCCATCTTCTTCCCAATGCTTCTCCTGCCGATGTGTTTTCGCCAAGGAGATGATGATCTCTTTCCGGCTGCATTTCACCAATCCGCATTTCGGATATTGTTCTGCTTTGCAACTCTTCGGTAGCTTTCAATTCTTTTTCAAACGCGGCTTTTTTTTCTTTCCATTGATCGGGTGTGAATGAGTCCCAGTAAACCGCATAGCGTTCATGATGCAGCCGGTAAAACGGTATCAGTTGAACAGGTGTTAATGTATTGGCTGCTTGTGCGGTAAACATTACCTGGTCGTCGGCGCGCTGTTTTACAGGCTTAGCCCTGTTCCCCACAAATACAGGGAGATCTGCCGTGCTCAACGATGCCTTGCCGAGCTTTCCGGCAAGAACCAACGGACCGTAAAGAAATGCCAGTTTACTGTGGTTATCCGGCATGGAAACGGAGTAAACACTCATCGGAAATCTTACTTCAATGACGTCTGCCTTTTTTATCTTTTGATCCAGAATGATATAACTTCCAGGGGTTGCTTTCACTTTAACATTTTTTCCGTTGACAGTGAGTGCCATACCGGCTTTGGCCCAGCCGGGATAACGGAGCCGCAACGGATTATTCCCGCCAGCCCTTAACACCGTAATGCGGATATTATCCTGCTCGGGATATTTCGTTTCCATTCTTAACGAAAGTGATCCTGGCACATTAAGTACAGATGGAATAAAAAGGTTTATGTACACGCTTCCGTCCTGCCCTTTGAAATAAATACTTTCACCATACTTCACATGATTTTCCATACCGCTGCCTGTGCAACACCAGAATGATTCTGTAGGAGTACCATAAGTCTTCTCCGCACCTGAAACCAGCGGCACATAATAGCAGGTCATTCCCGTCGATGGATCCTGGGAAGCAAGAATATGATTGTATAAAGTCTTTTCGTAATAATCCATGTAAGCTGCCGAAGGGTCGAGTGCAAAAAGATGATTGGTCAGCTTCAGCATGTTATAGCTATTGCAGGTCTCTGTGGTATTGGTTGATAACCGTTCCGCTAGTTTATCCGGTTCTCCAAAATGTTCATGATCGCTGTTGCCGCCAGTTACATAAGAATGATGACCTGTCACTTCCTTCCAGAAGTATTCTGCGATCTTCTTTTCATGCGCTTCTCCGGTGAGCTCGTACTGCCGCGCCGCGCCTATGATCTTTGGGATCTGGGTGTTGGCATGTTTGCCAGGCAGAATGTCTTCGCCATTTGCAAGCGGATCGAGGATCTTTTTGTGATTAAACCTATAGGAAAGCCGGAGATATTTTTTGTCGCCGGTGATGCCGTAAAGATTTGCCAGCGATTCGTTCATGCCTCCATGCTCGCAGTCGAGCATTTGCTGGAATTTGTCATCGGAAAGATTTGCAAACTTAACATCTATCCAGTTCGAAAAAAGAACAGCTACCGTTTTCGCTTGTGCATTACCGGTATATTGATACGCGTCGATAATTCCCGCGAGCACTTTGTGCAGTGTGTACCAGGGCACCCAGCCGCCATTCAAATCGAAACCCTTTGATCGTACATCGCCACTCGCAACCTCACTGAATATCTTGTCTTCATCAGGAATTCCACCGACATAGCCCGTCTTTCTTGCACGCTGACATTCCGCGAGCTGACTGATAATATAATTGGATCTCTCAAGGAATCTTTTATCTCCGGAAGCGGCATACATTATTGCACAGGCAGATAAATAATGCCCCAGCGAATGAC
>JBDTEB010000196.1:0-11575 GCA_039922795.1 Chitinophagaceae bacterium | reverse complement strand
CCTTGACCAGTTCTCGCCAGTTGTCAATAGGAAGACTTCCAGTACTGCAAACGATCAGGCTGCCAAGGGCATATTCCCTTGGTTTAGTGATCGCAAATCCTTCAGCAAATAGTTTGTCGGGAAATTCCATATCGGCTGACAAGAACATGTCAAAAGGTGCCCCGTTCCTGATCTGAGTGGAAAGATTCCCCGAAGAGCCAATGATGGCTCCCGTTTCAATCCCCGTTCTTTTTTTAAAATCTGCCTGCAGAACTCTCATTACAAATTGTGCATTGGCCGCTACCGCTATCCGGAGCGACCTGGCCTGAGCGAGAACCGTTTGCAGACCTGAAAGTGTCAGGAACAGGAAAATACAAATTCGTTTCATTGAAAATAAAGTTATCGAAACTTTGTATGGATTTGAGTCGCAGCAATCGATATGCCGGGGAATCTTCAGCATATATGATTGAAGGGATCAGCTGCCTCAGCTGACAAATAGCGTCCCGGGGGCAAATATGTAGTCCTTAGGGTAGAGAGAAAGCCGAAAAATTGATCACCTTTGCATGGAACCGATCAGAACAAGCGCAGAAGTGCAGCCGCTGTCCGGTTTTTTAAAGCTAATCATGTGAAGACGCCTGCAGAAAAAGATTTACCTCAAGAATTTGTCCCGGAAAATTTGGTCAGGAGGAGAAGCTTTATTGCCTATACAAGTTTCGTTGTCATCAACTTGGCAGCCTTTGGGGCCTGGAAGCTTCTTCGCAATGCTCCGAAAGAAGATAAAGCGATCACCGGGGGTGTTCAAAAGCCTCTGAGGAAGGCACTAAACAAAACTGAGCTGGCTTCAAGAAAAATATTCAGCAATAATCATCTGGCAAAAACATACCCCAAAAGCCAGGCTGCTAAAAAAGTAAGGGAGAACGGCAAGGTGGGGCTGAAAGCAGCATTGAACACGGAAGACTGGAAGCTTGAAGTCACCAGGTCTTCAGGAGAGATCCTCAAAATCAGCCTGGCTGAGATCCAGGCTCTTCCGAAAACGGAAATCATTTACGATTTTAAATGTGTGGAAGGATGGGACCAGATCCAGCATTGGGCAGGATTAAAGTTCAGTGATTTCATCGATCACTTCAAACTGCAAGGCGAAACAAACCTTGCCTATGTGGGGCTGGAAACGCCGGACAAAGCGTACTATGTAGGGCTGGACATAGAAAGTGCGATGCATCCGCAAACGATTCTTGCCTACGAAATGAACGATCTGCCCCTTACTCAAATGCACGGCGCGCCATTGCGGTTAATCATGCCCGTGAAATACGGCATTAAAAATCTTAAACGCATCGGCACCATAAATTTCAGTGATCAGCGTCCCCGCGATTACTGGGCCGAAAATGGATATGATTATTATTCAGGCCTTTAATATCTGCCTTCAAATGTTAAGATCCCAACCGTTTAAACCAGTGTAAGCTCTCGTGGCTTTATATTTGCAAACTTTGGCGAAACGGATTAATCATCTAAACAACAATAAATGGAAAAGCTACAGAAACTCGAACTGATGGATAAAATTATCAGGGAACTTGACGACCTTAAGAATACACAGGTTGCCGGGTTAAAGAAAATTGCGCAGATCGAAGCAGATAACATCACGCTTGGCGTGGGTTTGCTGGAAAAAACTTTACCGGATATTCACGAAACAATAGACAACGGTGTAACCGGACTAACCGGGCTCGCTGAAGAGTTTTCGGCTCTGAGAGAGAAGTTCTTTGTTGACAACAAATTGGCCGCTCAGCTTGATCCTACCGCATAATTTTTTGCAGAGTCATTCCAGATCACCTGTAATTATAGAAAAAGCCGCTCCTCAACAGGGCGGCTTTTTTATGTGTCGGCTGAAAGATGTGAGTTTGTACCCTTTCAGTATTTTTCTTCCCGAATAAGGATCAATGATTTTCCGGGCTCAATATTCCACTTTCAGTATTGTTCCGTCTGCTACGCTGGTGACGTACCAGGTGTGCGGACCCGCCTGTTTAAGACCAGCTGGCTGATTTAAACCGTCGGCAAGCGTTGTGGCCATAGAACCGTTTGCCCACACGAGCTTTCCTGTATTCGGCTGGAAGCCTGTTGCGAGGCCAAAAACGGCATGCTGTAGCACCAATCTGCCCTTTACACCACCTTCAGCAATATCAACCAGGCTGGTAAACCCAGACTGGTAGGGAGTTACAACTCCCTCAGGGGTCACCTTATATATCAGGGCTTTACCAACCGGAAAAGGAAAACCAAGCAAAGTCGTAACCAGAAAATTTTGGCCGTCATAATAAATACCTGTTGGAACACTTTCTACCATCGGTCCACCAACCGGCAGAGGATTCGGGATCCAGGGTATTTCTGCCAGTACGCTCATTACACCAGTTTTGTCACGGCGCAGAATTGCATTGGCCGCAGCATCCGCGATATATATCGCTCCATTTGGGCCAACGGTCAGATTATATAAATGCGTCATGTGTGAGTTTCTGACAAACTTATGCGCAAGAACAAACGCTCCGATATCTTCCACACCAAGCATGGACGCAGGTTTCGCAGCATCGCCCGGATTAAATTGTGAAACGTCTGCCTTATACATTTTGCCATTTGCGCCCAGGATATACAGCAAGCCATCCGCAAACAGAATATGCGCGGGGCCCTCTGCTTCACCACCTTCGTTAATGATAGAAGGCAGATTATTGATTGCCGTATATTTTTTACCGTCTGGTGTGATCATCGTCACCTTGCCATCGTTTTTTGTTGTTCCACCTTCGGCTACCCAAACCCTGCCTTTTTTGTCCACCTCAACTCCGATCGGAGCGAGAAGACCAGAAGCTAACGTGGTAATTCTTAATACTGGCTCAGGAGGGTCAGCTTTTTTACAGCTGGCTAAAATGAGCAGGAAAGAGAAGACGAGAGAGGTTAGGGAAACCGCATAGCGATTCCCGGCATTTCCGTTGAAGAAACGTTTCATTTGGTTGTTGTTAAAGGTTAAAAAAAGAAGGGTAGGAAACGGCTATGAAACAGGAGATTGGGAAATGAATATAGAGAAAAATAATTTATCTCCGGGGTTTGAAACTGTCTTAGCCAAAAAATATTTTAGGCCCAATGGAAAAATGGCAGCCCTTGACGGAGTATCAAATTGTTCAATCCTGTGGTAAATTACAGCACATCTCCGCCTGTAAGAATCCGGAATACATTATTTCACATTGCCCACTTTAATGCTGTTAGCGGCAAGTTTTTCCGTCCATTTTGCCAGTTCGGCAACTTCGGTCTCTAAGGTCACCGGATTTGGAAGCGCCGTATTATCACCGGCTTTTACGGACAGCGGATTATTGGCTACAACAGTAAAATCCTGCCGTACCGGTGCCGGGAAAACACGGTCGGTACAAACAAAACCTATAGTGTTGTCCTTTATAGAATTATTGATGAAATTGGCCGCCGGAACGTTGAAAGCATTCCAGAGGCAACAGCCGCTCCAAAACCTGTCCGAGCTTTGTCCGTTCGCATATTTACCAGCGCTGATAATCGTATTGCCATAGAAACGGATATCATGACCTGCGGCCAGGTTCATGCCTGCGTTGCAGGTACTGAGCACCTGGTTATTGAAAACATTGATGAATTGCGACATGGTCTGCATTGTATTGGAACCGGCATCACCGTCGATGGTTAATCCGCTCCCCACGAAGTAGTTTGCCGTCAGCGGGTAGGGGTAGGCACCCTTAATATAGTTGTCGTGGATCTGGTAGGGCCGACCGCTTATACCGCCGCTATTGTAAAGGTTAATGTTGTGCAGAAGGAAAGAACGGTTGGGAAGATTTTCAAACTGGTTCCAGGCAATCTCACCTTTCACCCGCGCGACGGTATTGAACTGGATGCCTGATCTTTCGTCTCCACCGGTAAGATCCGCTCGCCGTTTGTCAGTGTTCCTTATGAGATTGTACCTGATGGTGACGGTGATCTCCGCACCTGTGGTGGTGTCTGTGTGATCAAGGAGTAATCCGCCGGTATGTTCCACATAGTTGTTTTCAAAAATCATGGTGTGCGGGCGGTAAACATTGATCACTCTTCCAAATTGTTCCCCGGCGGTGGGAGTAAGGCCGTAAAAGTTGTTATGATGGATATTGAGGTTGGTAGCTTCTCCGCATTTGATCAGGTCTCCCGCGCTGGCAATCGTGCAACCCGTAAGTTCAACAGGTTCACTGGTTACGATGATGATGGCGGGAATCTTTGAATCGGTGCTCTTGTAGTTGCCGGTATATTTGCCTCCACGGGAAATGATGAGTGGTCCTTTATAAACAGAATCGGGAGCAGATATGAGTGGTTCATCGGGTGTTACTATCTCTACCGTCTGCTGATTTTTCTTCCTGCAGGAAGTTGAAGTCAGCATAGAAGCGAGACAAAGCAAAAAAAATAAAGATCTGATTTTCATGAATCCGCAAATTTAAGGAACACCGGGAGCAAACAGTACATTTACGTCAAATTGAATGTTTTGGATGGTTCCGCCTGTCTGATGCAGGGTTTCGTTACCGGTTTCCTGCCAATATATTAACTGTTTCCGCCAGAAAATAGTATGCCGGCAAAGACTTCTTTCCCAGGTAAATGGTTGGCCATTGCCTGATCTTTACGCTCACTCACCCCTGGAATTCGCCTTCTACCTCATCGTCATTATGGCCTGTATGAAAGAATCTATTGCAGCAGGTACAACACATCCTCTTCCGTCAGGGATCTTACAAACCCTTCGTCTGCCGATATAAGTTCATCCGCGACAAATTTTTTCCGCTTCTGTAATTCGATAATTCTTTCCTCAATGGAATCTTTGCAAATCATCTTGTACGCAAATACATTTCTTTTTTGACCGATGCGGTAAGTTCTGTCAACGGCCTGGTCCTCCACCGCGGTGTTCCACCAGGGATCGAATAAAAATACATAATCCGCAGCCGTGAGATTTAGCCCGGTATTACCGGCTTTCAGACTGATAAAAAAGAGAGATGGCGAATCAGCACCCTCCTGGAATTCATTGACCAATTGCATGCGTTTTTCTGCAGGCGTTTTTCCGTCCAGCAAAAAATAGGGAATACCTTTGGCCGTGGCTGCCTCCGCAAGCAGGGCGAGCATGCTAGAAAATTGGGAGAATACAAGCACTTTGTGTTCACCCAAAATATTCGTCAGCTCATCCATCAGTACATCGACTTTTACCGAGTCCCGGCAATCCTCCTGTTCTTCAGCGGGTAGCAATCTGGGGTCGTTACAAATCTGCCGGAGTCGCAGCAAACCCTGCAAAACCGCCATTTTTGATTTATTTAAACCGTTCTGATGAATGTCTCCCAGCAACCTGCTTTTTATCCTGTCCCTGATATTATCGTATAAAGTTTTCTGCCCGGCACTCATGGTGCACCATAAAATCGATTGTGTTTTTTCGGGAAGATCCCGGGCAACCTGCGCTTTTGTTCGCCGTAAAATAAATGGAGCAGTAAGTTTTTGAAGCGCTTTTATTTTGCCTTCGTCTGCTGCCCGATCGATCGGATGCGCATACTCACGCTTAAAAAATTCACGGGTTCCCAACAAGCCGGGAAGTGAGAACTCGATTTGCGAATAGAGATCTTCCGTGTTATTGATCACAGGCGTTCCGCTTAGGGTAACGCGAATGCCTGCACGAATTTCGTTGACGACGCGGGTAATTTGCGCAGCCGGATTTTTGATGTTATGACTTTCGTCGAGTATCGCCACTCCAAATTGCTGATCCGTAAACCAGGCACTGTTGTTTCTCAACAATCCATAACTGGTGATTAATATTTTGGCGCCATCCTGCATGGTCCTGGTGCCTGCCTGGAAAATATCAACAGTGAGGGCACCGGCAAATTTCTGCAGTTCCTGTTGCCAGTTATAGACCAGCGAAGTGGGACAAACGATGAGATGTTTTTTATCGGGATATTGCTCTATATACCGGGCCAGGAATGCAATGGCCTGGAGGGTTTTTCCCAGTCCCATATCATCCGCCAAACAGCCGCCGGCACCAGCTTCCGCGAGCAGGGAAAGCCAGTCGAAACCCTTTTGCTGATAGGGCCGTAGAGTTGCTGAAATGATGCCGGGCAATGGATACATTGGCTCCGGATTTGTTTGCCAGAGCTTCCATTTACGCCACCACTCTTTTTGCAAATCGTCACTCAGACCTGCTTCGTGCGAACCCGAATCAGGAAGGGACAAAAACCGGGAGATCCTGATCTCCGAACCCCTGATATATCCGTGTTTGATGATGGCTTCAAATTCCCGGAACCAATCCTCGTTTAAAATCCCGAGGCTGCCATCTTTCAAAAGGATCGCCCGCTGCCCCGCATACAATGCCTTCTGCAACTGGGAAAGTGAAATGGATTCATTTCCAAACGCAACCGACATCGTACAAAAAACCGAACTGCCTTCTTCCCGAACACGGGAGAAACTGGTGTCTGCCTTATATTGTGAATACCTGAAATGACTGAGCATATCCATACCCGCTACTTCTATATTCTGATCAAGAAGCGTGTGATAGATCTTGCTAAACCATTGTTTTTTTTGCGCATCCGCGAAGGTCAAATAGAAATAGCCATTTGGCTGACTGGAGAAATTGGGATGCAGTTCCGTCAGCGTGGTAAGAAATTGCTGCTCTGCAGCGTTATCCCTGGTGATCACGATGCGTTCTCCGTTAATGGTTATCTCTGAACTTGGTTTCCATGGACCATCTATCAGAATGTCGTCATAAAGCCATTGAGGGGTTAATAGCAGAAAAGTATTATTTAATTCGGAAAGCAGTACACGACTCGTTGGAGTGACACTGATCTCTTTTTCTTCAAGCAAACCGTTGCGGTTTACTTTGTAATCTTTCTCCAGACGGGCAAGAATTTTTTCAGCAAAGGTCGACTGCTCCTGGCCATAATCCTTTGACCCGTATTCGACCAGCCATTCGATCGTCTGAAAATCTTTATGGGAAAGCAAATAATAAACATGCGCTTTTTCTATAAGAAATCCTGTGCGGCGAAAAGACGAAAGAATATTAATATCACCATTAATAGTGGTGCTCACCTGTATGTCAAAACCCTGATCGTTTTTAATAACGTCGAAGTCTAAACGCAGATTGGCGCTACTGAGTGTGCAGGGCAAAACCTGGTATCGATCAGCAATTTTTATTTTATGATATAATTTTAATTCGGCCGAATGGGTGAGCAGATGCTGGAACAGCTGGCTGAAATACCTGAGAAACGCGTTTCGCTTGAATTCTTTTGCGGGGATGCCCGCTTTTTGTGCAGAAAAACGTTGATTGATGTGTTGCTTTTCCTTTTCTATGGCTTCGAGCTGAAATCGAAGCAGCGCATTCTGCATCTCCCTGGAGAGGGAAGGAAAATGCTGCTCCACTTCACGGCGGTTCAGGTCATGCGTATCGTAGTTGATCCCGGCTGCAGACCTTTCAATATGCAGCGATTGCAGCACCTGGTAGTTTCGGTTAAACTCTTCCGGGGTGAGAAGAAGCGTGACTTTAACCTGCTTTTTTTGTGGTTTCGATTCGTTCATACATCATTTGCCAATGCTTGCTGCCAGTTAAAAAGGCACGAATGTAAAGGCAAAAGTTGATGAAAACGCCAGGAAATTCCGGCAGAAATTTCTGTATCAACCATACAGGCGAAACGATCATCACACCACGGCATAGGTTTGAACTTCGATGGAATTATTTCTCTGATGTTCCCACATATCGTTGAATACCGGGCTATTGCACAACAATTCCACAAATGTGCCTTCCGCAATAATTTGTCCTTTATCCATGATATAGATATAGTCAAATTTTGGAAGCAGGTGAAGGCGGTGCAGAGATGAAATTATTGCTTTGTCTTTGAAAGCTTCGAAAAGCTGATCATAGATCAATATTTCCGTCCTGGGATCGATGCTGCTGGTGGGTTCATCCAGCAGAACCAGTTTGCTGTCACGGGCGGCAAGGATACCGCGTGCGAGCGCCAGCCTTTGTTTTTGTCCGCCGGAGAGATTAACGCCTTTCTCCTTGATGTCAGTGTTTAGTCCTTCGGGCAACTGGTTGATGATCTGTGTCAGGTGTGCCTGTGCGCAGACCTCGGTGATGTCCTTGTCAGTGCAGGGGACACCCAGCGTTATATTGTACGCAATAGTATTTTCAAAGATCTCCGGTTCCTGCGGAAAAAGCGTCACGGAATCGTACAAGTGCTCCAGCGGAACTGCATTGCCATCCACGGAAAATGTACAAGCTGTCTGAGGTGTGTATAGTCCGCGGAGCAGGGTAAGCAAGGTGCTTTTGCCGCAGCCACTTTCGCCTATAAGGGCTATTTTCTTTCCCCTCTCTATCTGAAATTCAAGGTTCTGCAGGTGTTGTGAAGCGTTGAGTTTTCCCCGGCCGTTGTCGTAGGAAAAATTCAGTTTACTGATTTCCATCATTTGCCAATCGTGTGGTAAGAAAGCAGTCTGGTCGGGGCGGTGGTTTTCGGCGTAGGCATCGCTGATCACCTCTGCATTTTTGAGTGAAGTGCTAAACTGCACAATCTCTGTGTACTGACCCGCAATGCTCTGAAACACGCTGGTAAACTGGTTTACATAACCGAGCAGGGTGACCAATCCCGCAATATAAAATACCTGGCCTCGCTGCCAGTGCTGGTGTACGAAGCCAACTACGATCACGCAGTAAATCACGGTGACCATCATTTCTGCAACGAACCATTTCCACTCGTTGATCACGGCATTTTTACGAAAAGGGAAAAAGATCATTTTCATCTTTTTCATCAGGCCGGTTTCCATATTCTTTTCCAGTCGCAGGGTAATGACGGTTCGAATATTCGACAGTGTGTCAAAGAGATTTGAGATAACACGACGTTCCCCGTCGTTCACCTCGTTGATGGTGCGGATAAAGGCCTTGTCGAATTTTGAAATGATATAAATATTGATGATCCCGAGGGCTATAGCAATTGCGCCAAACAATGGAGAAAAATACAATATTGCGGTAACTGAGATCACAAATTTGGTGAGCGTATAGATGTAAACGAAACCCTTGTCAAAAAAACCGCGCAGGGCATCATAGGCTTTTTGAAGCCTGTTGATAGTGGCACCGCTGTGGTTATCCTGGTGCCATTGCGCTGATACGTGAAGCGTCTGATGAAACCTGTGTTGCATAAAATTTTGGCTGATGTTAAAGGCCAGTGAACGCTCCATGGTACGTGCAGGCCCATGAAAGCTCCATTCGAGCAGTTTTAGTCCGAGGTATCCGGCTGCATACATCACGGTAAAATGCAGGATCTGGGAGGTATCGTTCTGAGCTTTTCCTACAAACCAGCCAAAGAGCAAGGGGTTAAGCGCAACTATTAAGTTGGCGCAAATGAACATGGCATAAATCAGCAGGAATTTCTTTTTTTCATTACGGGCATAGGCCCATGCAGTCTTCAGCAGGGACAGGTACGGATTGTTCATATTCAGGGGGTGTCATCACGACTTCGCGTGACTAAAAAGAAAACGCACCTGATTGCAAAAAATTATAGCAGTTCGGAATTTTAATGGCAATGAAGGCCGGGATTGATATGCGACAGGCATTTCAACCGCGGCCCATATCCATTCCGGTCTATACTTTAAACAACCAGCGTTCTAGCTTATGCTTTCCTATAGTTATTCTGAAAGATGGCATTTCGGAGAAAGAATGGTTTAATAAAGAGTGGAGCGGTTGGTAGGAAATGTACAGGCATTAGCTTAGGGCAGTTGAAGGAAACATCCAGCCGGCATATCGCACAAAATGTTTTTTTTAAAGATCTCCGTTTGGAGCAGAAAACGGTTTGCAATCAAGGTTGTCAGGAACCCACTGAGCAATCTGCATGTCAGATGATATAGATTTTTCTTACTAACTGGCTCTTTGAAATTCGCCAGTTTTCAGACGACTACTATTGATTTGAACGCTGCGTTTTTACGTCTTACCTGACAAATTTCCTTTCTAGTGTCGTTTATCATCAAACAGGCAACCCTCTCGTAAGGAAAGTAAAATAAAAAAAATCTTATTTTACTTTCAGCGTTAAAACTAAAATAAGAATATCTTCATTTTACTTTCATCAGATTAGAATATGGCAATTCAACTAGAAAAGTATAAAGCGGGTCACTGGCAACCAGGAATCGGCTACAAATATTTCATCCCTACGATGATAAACCACCAATGGCAATGGAATGATACTCAGATAAATACCCTTTTAGAAAAAGCGTCAATCAGACTTGGTGAACTGAACTCATATGCTAAATTAGTACCAAACATTGACTTGTTTATAGCATTACATGTTACTAAAGAGGCCGTGATTTCTAGCCGGATTGAAGGTACCCAGACGAATCTTTCAGAAGCAATACTCCCGGAAGAAGAAGTTGAACCCGAACGGCGCAACGACTGGATAGAAGTAAATAATTACACCAAGGCCATGAACCAGGCTATTGAAATGTTGAATCGGTTACCACTCTCCTCCAGGTTGTTGAAACAATCACATAAACAATTAATGACTGGAGTGAGAGGTGAGCATAAATTACCGGGTGATTTTCGTACAAGTCAAAACTGGATTGGGGGCAGTGGACCTGTAGATGCAGTTTTCGTTCCGCCGGCTCACAATTATGTCGAGGAGCTTATCGGCGATTTAGAAAATTTTCTTCACAATGATTCTATCAGCGTGCCTGCGTTAATCCGAATAGGCATTGCGCATTACCAATTCGAAACAATCCACCCGTTTCTAGACGGAAACGGTCGAATTGGCCGACTGTTGATTACGCTTTTTTTAGTTGATCAAAAAATATTGAGCCAGCCCCTACTGTATCTTTCTGCTTATTTTGAAAGCAATAAAGGGCGATATTATGAAAACCTTACACGGGTTAGAGAAAAGAATGACATGATCCAATGGATAAAATACTTCTTAATAGGTGTTGAGAAAACGGCGTTAGATGCAGGGAAAACGTTATCCAAAATTATTAATTTAAAGAAAGAACTTGAAGCTTCCATTCATCAAAATTGGGGACGTAGAATGAAACCAGCCTTGATTCTCCTGAACCATTTGTTTATTCAGCCTCTTGTAACAGTAAAATCAACAAAAGAATTATGTAAGTTGAGCAACAAGGCAGCGGGCGAACTTGTTGATAGTTTCGAAAAAGCCGGAATATTAAAAGAGCAAACTGGACAGAGCAGAAATAGACTTTTTCTATTTATCAGATATTTGGACTTGTTTGAGGCCGCAAGCCCTTGATTTTTTATACGGACTATAATGTTTTTTCTTCAGGACTCAATTGTTAAATCAATAAATTGAATATAAGATTGAGAAAGATCATATCGGAATTGCAAATCTTAATCAAAAAGCCAGTTTTTTCAACTATTGCATTCACCAGAATTTGGGGGTCAGCTCATTAACTTAAATGAAGCTGAAGGATTTCAACTTACATATTAATAAAAATTAGGGCGGATGTTATAAGGGCATATCAAAACTCGAAAAATCATCTATCAGGAAGTGTTTAAAAAAAAGATAAGTAACGGATTTTTATAATTCTAAACCCGTAAAAGTGGCCTCGACAGGAATCGAACCTGTATCTG
>JBDTEB010000195.1:0-6546 GCA_039922795.1 Chitinophagaceae bacterium | reverse complement strand
TACTTCAGCTCAGTGGCTTGCTTATATTTTCAGGGTTAATGCTTGCGGCCCTGTGGCCTTTATTTGTTCCCGCATGTATCGGGTTCATCCTGGCCGGACTTGGCGTATCCTGCGTGGTTCCAATGGTTTTCAGTATGGCCGGCCGATCATCCGGGATAACCAGTGGTTCAGCAATAGCGGCGGTTTCAACGATCGGATATCTTGGTTTTTTGCTGGTTCCGCCAATTGTAGGTTTCATTGCCCATAGTTCAAGTTTGCAATGGTCCTTTGCGTTAATTGCTGTTTTGGGATTATTGATGACATGGATGGTTTCTGCGTTGACAACAGATTCGCTCAGTCCTGCGACGATAGAATAAGATTCCGGGAGGGAGGGCTATTTGTCCTGTTCATTTCTTAGAAAAAAAATTCCGGTCCATCGCTGAACCGGAACAAAATCATTCAAACAAAAAAAGGCAAAACCTAGGTTCCGGCAGGCTTCTGTGAAGGTGCACCCTGCTGGCCACCAGTACCACCGTCTACTGGTGGCTTCTTCGAAGGATGTCCCTGACCATGATGACAGGTATAACAGGTTACCTCAAGTTTTGTATGAAGCCCTGATGCATTTTTTACATGAAAAAATTTCTTGTTGATTTTCGCTGTCATCTTCATCATGCTCCGGGCTTCGCTCTTGGCTTCCTCCTTGTCGCTGGCAAAATCTAGTCCTTCCCCTCCGTCTTCACGTTTGGCATGGCAGAAATCACATTTTACCCCGAGACTTTTTGTAAAACTCTTCATCAAACTATCTAGCTCCGGCTTGGTGATATTCTTCGGAAGAATTTTCAAATTCTTGTAGGGAGGATCAGCTGTTGGCGCAAATGCCAGAGAGCAACATACAAAGGCAGAAATTAACAAAGTGACCCAAAAGCTCTTTCTCATAAATTGGTAATTGTAAGTGGTCGAACAAAAAGGATAAAATCAATTAATGATTATATCAGGATTAAATAATCAACGGCCCCGCTTTATTTTGCAACCAGTGGCACAGTACCCGCGTGATTTTCCCACTCGAGCATTAAGGTACCTTTAGCGCCCTTGGCCGAAAGCGTATATTTCAACGTTTCCACTGGAGCCGAGGGTTTTGACATGGTCATCTTTGTTCTGCCGAGATCCTGTTCCTTACTATAGGTAAGTCCCCATTGCCCGGTTTGTTTGCTGATGATCAACTCCCATTTGTCAGGGTTGGTAAGATCGACATAGAGGGTATAATCACCCTTTGGAACTTTAATTGTTCCCACTTCCAGATCAGTATCTGTATGAAAAGCTGTAGCTGAATTAGCACCGGCTCTCCAGATCGGGAAATTCTTGTCTGAAGCAATTCTACCACCTTCTCCGAAGATCTTTCTTCCTTTCACAGAGGGTGCACCGTATTTTACTGAAACCATTTTGCCGGAGAAACTGGCCGTTGCTTCAGATGGCGGGCTGGCAGGTGGATTTTGCGCGAGTGCCGCATTACCGCCCAAAACAATTGCAGATGCGATTATCGCCACCGAAGCCAGTGTCGATATTCTTTTTTTGGCAATCGAAAAATGTTGAGTCATAATTTTAATTTTTACGTATTTAATAAGCCGTGTCCAAATCTACATATTAAAATGAACAATGAAACAGTACACCTTTCATAACCGCGTGATACTATAAATATGGATTGGCGGATCGAACAATGAATTCGTATCGGGCTGATCATAAATCTTTAAGACCACGTCCATGCCCTTTACCACCTTTCCAAAAGCCGCATATCCCTGTCCGTCAGGGTTGTTCTCTCCACCGTAATCGAAGCCCGGCTGAGGCAAAATGCAGATAAAAAATTCCGTGGATGCAGTACCGGGTTCCAATCGCGACATCGAAACAGTTCCATCTTCATGCAGTATATGCGTCTGGTTTGTTGACTCGTGGGGAATCAAAGGTGACCCGGCGGCTATCTTTTGTTTGTTCTTCCACAAGCCTCCCTGAATGAGTTCTGCTTTTGATGCATCAGATGGCTGGTTGGTGACATTGAGTACACGATAAAAAAATGTATTCTCGTATTTTCCAGAATCTACATTGGCAAGAAATGCAGCCACGGTCTTTGGTGCCTGATCCTTGTATAACTCGATCTCTATTTCTCCCTGTGCGGTTTTGATGACCACATGTGGATTTGCATTTTGCGACTGCTGCTTGCACCCGGCAGACAAAAGGCAAAAACCAACCATCAACAGAAAGCTTAGCCGTTCTATCATAAGCATAAATTAACGCGTACCATCACCCGAAGACTACCATCAATATAAAAGCTACCATTGCACCAAAAGCGGTGTTCAAAAAATTGACGTGGTTATTGTCGAGGAGATGTTTTCTTTCAAAATAAGCTCCAAGAAAAGAGTCAAAAAAATTTCCTGCAGTGCCACCTGCGACAATGTAAATAAAGTTCACATTCCAGTCGACCCCTATTGCATAGATCAACGCAATAACCAGGCTTGCGATTAACCCGGCCAATGTACCCTCGGGACTTATCACACCATCTAGTCCTTTTTTATCTGTTTTAAAACTTAGCACGTTGATAAATTTGCTGCCGAAGGCGTTGCCTATCTCACTGGAGACCGAATCGGCAGCGGCGGCAGACAGGCTGGCGGCTGCTATCATTTCCAACGACGGCTGGTATCCGGGCATCAAAACGGATAATGCGCAAACAAATGCAGCCACGCCTCCATTGGCAATGACCTGGCCCACATTTCTGCGTCCATTTCCGGTTTCCGCAAGTCCGTCGACCTGTTTTTGAGTAATGCGAATTCTTGTCGCGATTGATGCGAGTATGAAAAATGCACCCAGCATGGAGAGGCCCGTAAAATCAGCTCCCAGGTAACAAAGCGCAGCAACCACACCACCTGCGATTGACGCCATCAGGGTCAACTTGCGGGCGACGTAGCTTACTGTCATACCAACGATGATCAGCAGGATGGCCCAGGGGTTAAGCATCTCTAAAAGAATGAAATCTGTTTCAGATAAAAAAGTTTTCATTGCCTGTCAACCCGGACTGCGGCAAACATCATTCTTCGACCTTCGTCAACTATACTTTTTTAAGCAGTGATCCGTACTAAGAGAATGATGATACTATTTGAAATCGACAACGCTGTAAGCGGCCTGGTTCGTTAGCCGGCTCTGATTGCCAACCTTCGTCACCAGCCTGTCATCATCGTGAACGATCAGCAAACGCTTCGCGCTGATCAGCGTAAGATCTTCCGGTTTGTGTTGAAAAGCAAGTGGTTTTCCCTGGGCATCGTTTACGAGGTGAATCGTTTTATTTGCAAGTTCTGTTGACGTGGCCGTCCATAAGTAGCCGCCCATTTTGTCGGGCCCTTCAAAAGAACTCAGCATCAGGAATCGCTTGTTGAAGCGATCGTACTCGATGCAGGAAATCCCCATATTTTTTTCCAGCTCCGGATGAAGTTTGGCAAGATCCAAATCGAGCACTGTCGTTATCGAATCACCCAATTCCACCGTTCCGTTGTTTACGATGTAGGGGGCAGAAAGTATTTTAAACGCGTACGTGAAATCATCAAATTTCTTTCCCTGCTCCCTGATGCCGAAATAGAGCCTGTCTTCTGTCGCCGCGAGTCCTTCGATCTTGAAATAGGGCATACCGGCCTTGAATGAATCGTTGCGTAAAGCGTTGGCAAAGCGCATACGAAGCGAAATCGAGGTGGTATCGGTTCCCCCTGCCGTAAGCACTTTGGGATGATGCTCATCACCGGTGGGCCAGTAGAAAATAGTATTATAACCATCCCAGTCCTTCGAATCGGGTTTCACCCGGTCAAAAGCAGTGGAGAGGAACACCCACTTACTGTCGGGTGTAAACGCAAAGTCTTCAAATTTCTTCGCCTTCTTGTAGGCCGGTTCTGTCAGATAGGTTGCCATCTTTGACGTGTCGGCAAAACCGCCCACGAAAGGATAGTAGAAAACTGAAGACCTGGTCTCGGGCATATCCTTATCGTTTGCGAGCAGAAGCTTGCTGCCATCATAGAGAATCGCTGAGGCCTCGCACCATACTGGCTGACCACCAGCAGTAACGCCTGGCTCAAAACAGGTAAAAAACCCTTCCTTACTGATACTGGCGCTCACATTCTGGCTGATGCGGGCGATGCGCCTGGAAGGTCCGCATCCGAGGCAAAGCATAATAAGGCCAGCCACCAGGTAGTTTGATTTTTTCATAAAGTTGTGGCGTTGAATGGGCGAGCCTTGCGTCTGCCCTGAATAATGAAGTAGCCGCATTCTCCATTTGGGAAAAGCGTTCATAAACTACTCGATGGAAGATTTATATTTTTCCGAAATATTGGTGACGACATAACCCGTAACCCAGGCGATATGACTCCCTCGACTCAGGAAATAATAACGTTTTTTCAGGGTTGGAATATTCAACTGGTTCATGATTCCATCGAGCAGCATGGCGCCACGACGGAGGTTATCAGCGGTAAACGTAGACTGTACCGCGGTGAAGTTTGCCTTCGCTTTCTCCATCAGATCCTTGTCAGTAATACTGTTAAGCTTTTCCTGCGTGAAATTGATGAGGTTTATATAGTCCGCAGAAGCCATGCTCTTAAAAGTCTCCACATCGTTATAAGTGAATTCTACATAATCAGCTTTTGCCTTTTCAGGATAAAGCAGATTGATCATTGCCCAAACAATGCCTCCCAGGAAGAAGACCTCTCTTTTATTTTGTATTCCCGGCTTTTGATTGAGCAACATCATTTCCGATTTTATTGACTCGGGAAGCTCGTTGCTTGTCGTTGATATGGCCATTGACCGTGATCCATAAGGAAGCGAGAAGGACTCAAAGGCTCCCGCCGGATTGTAAAATCCGCCCTTTGTATTTGAGCCGCCGATATCGATGCTTACGCTTCTTTCTTTGAATTTCGGGAGAACGATCCCCGTATTGGTGTACCTGGCCTCCAGATCGGGCGTGAGAAACTCTATTGGTTTAATAAAGGAAGGAATGATCGACCGGGCTACCTGCCCGAACACCCTGGCTATACTATCCGTACTCATTTGCTTAGCCAGGGCAGATTGAAGGATGCCGCTGCTAAAAGCAATAAAAATATGATCGGGACCAATCTTTTTTCCGTTGATATAAGTGAAAAAATTCTTTATCGCGCCTTTCCCTGATTCAAATGCACTGGAGTTGAGGTCGGCAAAATTCGAATTGATGGCGGTATCGTGGGTTGAATTGTAGATATACCGGCCCTCCCTGCCGAGCGTCACCTGAATCAGGCTCATCTTGATACCCGTAGAACCGATATCGATTCCTGCATAAAGATCTCCTCCTTTGCGAACACTTTCTGCAAGCTGCATCATGGCCAGTTTGCTTCCTGTCATATTCATTTCACCATACATTCTCATGGCATTCTCGAAAAAGTGGACAGCCTGCATACTGTCTTCCATGTCGCGGTATAGAAGGCCGAGGTTTTCACAGGCGACAGCTTCCCAATAGGCATCTTTTTGAGTTCTCACCATTTCAAGACCGGTATGCAACGCCTTCTCGGCCTCCGCATACTGGTTGGTCTCGCGGTAAGTGTTGCCAATTTTTATCTGTTTTATCGCCGTCTTTGGCATCCCGCTCTGGGCAAGGGCGCCCATACCAAAAAATATCAACAGGCCGAATATTATCCACTTATTCATCTTGAAAGGGCTTTAAGTTCAGGGTTTTCGAATGTTTACTTTCCCAGACAGCGGCAGTCACTGTCACATTTTGCTAAAACTATCGTACGCACAATTTTTCCTGCAGCATTATAACAATATTGAACTCGTCTTCCGGTATAATTTCCAGCTGCGTCTTGCTCACAGCTCGCCTCACTGGTTTTTACGCAGCGTTTGTCTGTTGCCGCGGTCGATGGCGGAGGGATACCAGAGTCAGGAAGCTCCTCTGCTGTCGACCTGGTTTTTGTTGACGCGGAAGGCCGGGTTGGAACAGCTTTCGGAATGGAGGTCACCACCGGTGAGGTTGTCGCCGGCTTTTTTATTGCGGGAAGGGTGACCCCTTTTTTAATTGGGGGAATAACGGGAGTTTTCACCGGACTGGCGACCGGAGCCGGAGCTACAGCAACCGCTGGCTTAAATCCGCAGGAACGGCTGTTCTTATCAATCATATTGCCAAGCACATAGCCACCTTTGCCGTCATGCATTTTCTGATATTTCGACCCATTCCAACAGCTGTCTCCCGCAAGCCCGGTAGGAAATGTAAATCCACAGGCGGTGCTATTTCTCTCTACCAGTTGCCCCAGTGTAAATCCTCCGCGACCGTTGTGCAGACGCTGGTACCTGGATTTACCAATGCAGGTGTCGCCTGCTACTCCGGTCGGAAAATTGAATCCACAACTCTTGCTGTTTTCTTCCAGCAGTTTACCTACAAATAAATTTCCTTTACCGTCATTAAGTTTTTCAAATTTGGACTTGCCGATGCAGGTATCACCGGCGTACATACCCTGCGCCCGTTCGGTTGCACTTGCCCCGGGTATGGCGCCGGCAGCAGGAGAGGGCGTATAAATT